>JBGCEN010000237.1:0-3034 GCA_045106435.1 Rhodothermales bacterium | reverse complement strand
GGCATAGGTTACGAAGTGCCCTGGCGCCAGGTCGAGGCCATGCTGATCGAAGCCGCAACCCATACCAGGGGGCTGCTGAAACAGCCAGCGCCATTTGTCCTGCAGACGGCATTGACCGATTTTGCCGTCACATATGAACTGAATGCCCACTGCAAAGAGGCAACCAAGATGGCGGGGCTCTATTCCGATCTGCACCGCAGCATCCAGGATGTCTTCAATGAATACGGCGTACAGATCATGACGCCCAATTATGTCGCCGATACGCCGGATCCGAAACTGGCGCCGAAAGAGCATTGGTATACGCCGCCTGCCAGCAAACCTGAATCTCAGGGAGAGTAATGCCACCCTAAGACGCGTCATTGCGAGCACAGCGGAGATTCCGTCGCATCCTGCTCTCGCCCCTCACCAACATCCGTGTAGTCGAAGCAATTTGGATTGCCGCATCGTTCCACTCCTCGCAATGACAGGCTGTAGGGCGCCAATAACTTAGATCCCCTGAGGACGTGGCTCCCGGGAACCGAAACTACCTGCGAAAAAGGAAAGAGAACTGAAAGGCGATCGAGTAATCAGGAGCACCTGTTGGCTTTTCAACGTTATAGCAGGCCTCCAGCTTGGCATTGATTGGTTCCCAATCCTGAAAATCCTGCCGCCGCCGACAGGCACCGTCCAGCGATTGCTGCTGTTGGTCTCCCGGTTGGCGGTCATGAACAGCAGGGACGAAGTCAGGGCTTTTTAGAGAGGCAACGCCACGTCGATTTCTCATTATTTGTCCTTGGAACCGGGTAAGTGATTGTCGATTTCAACCTGTTCCAGCACGCACTCCGATCGAGACGATGGGAGTGCGGCACGTTGAACTCAGGCTCGTTTTTATTGCCATGCGGACCTCGCGGCCTCGAGCTGTTGCAAGATGGAGTCCGTGTTGAAATTGCCCGGTTGCTGGCGTCTACGAGAAACAGGCCCTGTTACAACGGAAAGTGGTCACATTGGCTGAATGACCTGTGGATTTTCGGCGTTAGCGTTTGCCCCTCTTGCCCCGACGCCGGTTGTCGCGATGTTTACGGCGCTTTTTATCTTCCACGACGGCGCCTGCGACACCTCCGACGACTGCACCGGCAACGGCGCCGCGACTGCCGCCGATAATTCCGCCAATCAGTCCGCCCCCAACCACACCGCCCAGCACATCGGCCTGAGCCGGGGCAGCGGGAAGAGAAATATTCATGGCCATCGCCAGCACAGAGATGGCGGCTAAATTCCTGACCGTGCTGTAAACAGATGAAGATTTGGTCTTGTTCATTTCTTATCTCCTTTATCGTCTACCCGTTGATCGTTCTTCCAGGTTTGACGTTCGACAGAACCATCGGTACGGGTAACGGCAAAGGCGCCTTCCGCTTTGCCCTTGATCCAGCTGCCCTTGAAGATATCGCCGTAAATATCCATGTAGATACCATTGCCGTTGGCTTTGCCGTCCTCGAAGCTGCCCTCGTAGATACCACCGTCAGCGAATAGCAGCGTGCCATGGCCATGATACTCGCCATTGAGGAAACCTCCGTGATACCTTGCTCCATCAGGAGTGTACTCAAAGCCCTCGCCCTGCGGTACACCCTGCTTCAACTCACCCTGGTAGAGACCGCCGTCTGCGCCTTTGTAGAGTCCGTAGCCATCGGGCTTGTCAGCCTTGAAACCTCCTTCGTAGCGGCTGCCGTCTGCGGTCACCAACAATCCATAACCCTGCAAGAGACTATTGGTGAAGCTACCGGCATAGTGGTCAATGCCCTGCTCTGACTTGCTCTCGAGTACACCTTCGCCATCGGCCTTGCCATCGCGCATGGTCCCTTTGAAGCGCAATCTCAGTTGGCCGGAAGCTGCCACCTCGAGTACACCCTGACCCGAGACCCGTCCATTCTTGCAGTCACCGTTCCAGTGGATGATTTCGCCACTCTTGAGCGGCTCATCGGACCAGACGGTACATTCTGTCCCATCCACCTTGAGCCAATGATCCGCAGCATGGGTGGATGACATCAGGAACGGCACAAGCAGTGCACACCCCAGGGTCGCTTTGCGGAAGCTATCGCTGTTGGTTTTCATATTTGGATTTACTCGCAGTGTACTTGGATTAAGAGGTTGTTGGTGTACCCACTATAGTCGATTTCTGTCGAAAAATTAACGATATATTTATTGGTCAGACGCCTATTGGACTAAAGACCAAAAAAAGCTGATTGGAAGGAACTGTTTTCAGTGTGATATCCGGCATGGCACAAATTCCACCTAACAGCGTAGTAGAATACCTGAGTTGGCAACATCTTTACAAATCAGTCAAATTTCAATAATGACTCTCGCCAAGACCGCAAAGGTTTTTCTTGGCGAGCCTGGCCGACATGGATGCAGGTCAGGGGCGTAAGCAGGATGCGGAAGCTTTGCGCCTTTGGGAGAGAAAATAATCTCTTTCATGCCTCGTCAGTCTGAGACATAGCCTCGCTAGTTACTGCCAGCCAGCGTCTGCCGGTCTGAAAGAATTGACAGACAAACCACGCCATCGGCGCCAGAAGCATATAAATAGCGAGATTCCCCCAGCGTAATAACTCACCGGAGAGAGGTGCCGATTCGGTCGTCAACATGTTGAGTTCGAGCAGCGCACCGGTCGATGCACTGAATCCCATCAGGGCTGACAACTGGCAGGCGCTGACCTTGCGGGGAACCAGAACAGCAGATGCATCATGCCAAGCATCAGGCATGCCGATGCGCACATGGACCAGGCGACGACGAGTGGGCTCTTTGAATAGCTCGGCACAGCACTCTTGAACAGTCAATGGGAGATCGTTTTTGAGAAAAGATTGATGACCACGACACCCGCGACGATCAATCCCATACCTATGATGGCAGGAGCGTCAGGAACCTGTTTGTACAGCACAGCACCGACGATCGCCACCAGTACAATGCCCACACCCGCCCAGATCGCATAGGTAATACCGACAGGAATCGATCTCAACACCAGTGTCAGCAGATAAAATGCAATACCATATCCAACGATGACAAT
>JBGCEN010000236.1:0-3925 GCA_045106435.1 Rhodothermales bacterium | reverse complement strand
TTTTCTGGATTCCTGCGTAGGCACATAGGCGTCAAGAAAATCGTTACACTTGAGCAGAATCAGCTCTGCAGCCTTTATTAACTGCATCCGTCATCTCTGCGAAGGCAGAGATCCAGTCTTTAGGGGCCATAATCGCTGGCTTTCTGGATTCCTGCCTTCGCAGGAATGACGGCAGAAGGAGTCGGATCGTTACAGAAATAATCCTGCTAACTTGTTATTTCTGTTGAATATAAGCGCCTCGCCCTTGGTGCCTATGTCTAAAGGCAGGGATCCAGTGTTCTTTAGCTATAACAAATTGAAGCCGGGAGAGAAGATCTCATCATTTCAACCGAGCTACGAAGCACTTTTTCAAAATCTATAACTTCAAGCTCAACCGTTCCGGGCCTGACAAAGATGAGAATCTGATCTATCAGTTTGGCAGCGCGTTGCCCGCTCTGATACACTTGAGAAAGGTATTGCTTATCCGCGCCGTTCCCGAATTGTTTATTTAGGAGAAGCTCTGTATAGCCTAATATGCTACCCAGAATATTGTTAAAGTCATGGGCAATCCCACTTGCCAGCGTCCCGAGGGCCTCCATTTTCTGCGACTGACGCAGTTGTAGCTCTAACGCTTTGCGGTCTGTTATCTCATTCGAAATAGCCATTGCCGCATAGACATTACCTTTCTCATCTCGAAGGGGCACCATACGCGTATGGTAAGTGTGTTCTTCATAGCAGGTCTCAAACGCACGGGGTTCACCATTAAGTGAAGCTTTATAATGGGGCTCCAGATAGTCGCGTATTTCGGGTGTCATTAATTCCCATAACGTCTTCCCAACCACATCAGCCATCTGATGGGTCTTGAGGGCATTACCATTTGCAAAAAGATACCTGTAATCATGATCGTACGATTACTGCATAATTAGGGAGGCTCTCTACAAGGGTTTCATATAGATCTACGGAAGACTGTTATTTAGTGTTCATGTAGATATTGATACTTGCAATATCAGTAAAGAAATATCTGATTCAGATATTTCCGGCGAAGAAGCATCCAGCCACCCCAATCACTTTTAACTTTTTCCTTTTGAATTTTAACTTTAACATTTCCCCATTGCCAATCCCCCTCTCCACCTCGTATCTTAAGGCCCTACCTTCCTCCACCAATGAATTAGAGTGAAATGGATAGACGAGCGGCAGTAAAAAGAATATCCACCATATTGGGCGTTGCAATTTCGGCCCCCACCATGGCCGGCATCATGAGTGGCTGTCAGGCAAATACCTCTGGCGCGCTCAAATCACTGTCGGGTTCGCAGCATGAATTGCTGGGTGTCATGACAGAACTCATCATCCCGGAAACAGATACACCGGGTGCAAAAGCGGCCGGCGTTGCAGATTACATCGACGCGATGTTGACTGATTTCTATTCAGATGAAAACAAAGCAAGGTTTTTATCAGGTATTGCAGAGACTGAAGCCAAAGCGCAGGAAATGTACAGCAAGGACTTCCTTGCTTGCACCACCGATGAGCAGTACGCATTGCTAAATGGCATGGACGCAGAAGCTTTTCCTGATATGGACGCCATGGACGAGGCAGCCAAAGAAGCGTTTCAGCAAAAACGAAGAGCAGATGGGAAACCGTTTATTGCGACCCTTAAAGAATTGACCGTTGCCGGCTTCTATACCTCCGAAGTGGGTGCCACACAAGAGTTGAGCGTGAATCCAATGGGCTCATATCGAGGAGATGTGTCCTTTGATGAGATTGGGCGCGCCTGGGCATAGCCGGCGTAAAATTCCGGGTTTGCAGGACCACTACCATAACCTGTGAACCGTTGTGTGCTTGTAACCAAAATTTAGCTAGTAAGAAGGATGAAGCGTTTTTCAATAATACAGAAAGAAGAATTTGACGCAATTGTTGTTGGCTCAGGCGTCTCCGGTGGATGGGCTGCAAAAGAATTAACTGAAAAAGGGTTAAAAACGCTTGTCCTGGAACGAGGCAGAGATCTTGAGCACGGCGATTACCCAACAGAACACAAACAAATTTGGGAATTGCCGCACCGCGGCAGAATGACCGAAGAAGAAATTGAAAGAGATTTTGCCGTGCAACGACGAAGCGGCACGATCCGCGAATCGACGAAGCATTTCCATGTAAAAGATTCAGAGCAGCCTTACGTGGAAGACAAGCCGTTCATCTGGGTCCGCGGCGATCAGGTTGGCGGGCGTTCCCTTATCTGGGGACGTGGTGTTCCTCGTTGGAGCCCAATGGACTTCGAAGCCCCGGTTAAAGATGGGCATGGGATTGATTGGCCCATCCGATACGACGACATTGCACCCTGGTATGACTACGTAGAACGGTTCATTGGCGTAAACGGAGAGCCTATGAACAGTCCGGCAATTAAAGACGGTATTTTCCAGAAGCCGATGGAAATGAACGCCGGCGAGAAGTATTTCAGGAAGTGTATCGAAGACAACTTCCCCGGCAGAACCATGACCATCTTCCCGATGGCCATCCTCACAGAAGCCTTAAATGGTCGGGCTGCTTGCCACTACTGCGGTCCTTGCGCCCGCGGTTGCTCCACTGGTTCATACTTTAGTACGCAGAGTACAACATTGCCGCCAGCTCAGGCAACAGGCAACCTGACACTCAGAGCCAACAGCATTGTGCATAGCGTAATCTATGATGAAGAGCTGGACAAGGCCATTGGCGTACGGGTAGTTGATCGTGAGACGAAGGAAATGATTGAGTACTACAGTAAGGTGGTATTCTTATGCGCCTCTGCACTTGGCAGTACCCAAATTCTACTCAATTCAAAGAGCCCTCGCTTCCCTAACGGACTGGCAAATTCCAGTGGTGTACTGGGACGCTATTTGATGGACCATCACTTCCGTGTAGGAGGCTCTGGCGAGCTACCCGGTATGGAAGACAGATACTATGTGGGCAACCGGCCATCTGCTACCTATATCCCCCGCTTTCGCAATGTGGGTGGTGATACAAATCAGGCTGATTTTGTACGCGGCTACCATTATGGCGGCGGTGCGAGCCGAGCCAATTGGGGCCGTGGCGGCAGAGAACGCGGCATCGGGGCTTCGTTAAAAGAAAAGCTACGTGATCCTGGCCCATGGCGCATGTCGATCAACGCGTTTGGCGAAATGCTCCCGAACTACGACAACCATGTGTATCTGGATGCCACTGAAACCGACCAATGGGGCATCCCCCTCCTCCACACCAGCGCCGCGTATGGCGAAAACGAAATGGCCATGCGTAAGGATATGAAAATATCCGCCGGCGAAATGCTGGAAGCTGCCGGCGCCACCAACATCAGCCTGTACGATCAAATTGAAAGAACAGCCCCCGGAGACGCGATCCACGAAATGGGCACCGCCAGAATGGGCCGCGACCCCAAAGACTCCGTGCTCAACAAATGGAATCAGGCACACGATGTCCCCAACCTGTTTGTCACCGACGGTGCCTGCATGACCTCCTCCGCCTGCCAAAACCCCTCCATCACCTACATGGCGCTCACTGCCCGTGCGTGTGACTATGCGGTCGAAGCACTGAAAAGGAAGGAGATTTGAGGCAAGTCGGTGGGTCTGAAAGTCGGTAAGTCTATGCGTCTTAAAAGTACGAGAGGTACGACTTGTACGATGGGTACGAAAGACTTTGATGTTTATTAGTCTGTGGGTCTGATGTCCGCGTAGTCGGGAAGTCCGATTTGTGCGAAAACTTAGGGGTAAACATACTCTTTTGTCGTACGCATCGCACCTCTCGTACCCTTCGTACTTTTTATGGACTCACAGACCCACCGACATACCGACTCACAGACTCCTCAAAAACCTGAGTCCGTCTTTTGCGATTGATTCAGCATCGCCGGGGTCTCGCCAGATGCAACAGGCGCGGGCGATGGATTCTACGCTGGTGGAAAACGATTCGATGACGATGTCGCCGGCGT
>JBGCEN010000235.1:0-3767 GCA_045106435.1 Rhodothermales bacterium | reverse complement strand
GCGTTCAACACTCCCGCCCACAAAAGCAGAGACCACGGGTTTGTCGCGCTTTGCCTCAGCCGGCCGTTCGGTGTACGCCGTAATCCCGACAATGCGGTGTGCCTCGCCGAGCAGGTAAAGAATCTCCGTGGGCTCTTCAGTCAGGCAAACAATGCGCTCCGGTGTTTTTTGCAGGGCTTCGATGATGGTGCTGTGTGTGCTTCAGGTGGCAAGGAGGTTAGCACAGTATCAACTGGTTCTTGTACAAATTGTTACTTGCACCTGTCACCTGAAAACACGTTTTACATAGCACGTGCGTTGTATCGTTCTTTTACTTGTCGACACGCCCTAATTCTTCAGCAAGCTTATTTTTCAGACTATGCTTTGTTATACCCTTTCTTGCATTTCTGGCAAACGAGCAGATAGCCTTCTTTCTTTAACTGGATGCCCGTCATATTATCCTGGACAAAGGTCTGGATAAAAGCTTTTTTCGCCGTTTTGTCCATATTAACCACGTTGCGATCCCTATCCTTCTGATATTGCACAAACTGGTCTGCATATTCCTGCGTCCCCCAGCAATTAGGGCAGGCGCCGGCTTCAATTAAGTCGTTGTTGTTCAGGTCTGATGGCAAAGTCTTAAGCGTTTTGGTTGAGATAATCTGAGCATTATGTGGCTTAGTACATCCATACCCTGAAAAGTAACAGTTTATTTGTGCGAGGTAAAATAAAGCAAAGTCCGGGCTAGATGCATCACTTTCTTCAGCATGACAATGAGAAGCATACAACCTGCATTATTCTAATGAAAAAACAGGTGCACCGCCTACCACTGTTTTTAAAACACGCGCGTCTCTGATTTTTTCAGATGGTATCTCTAACAAGTTTTGATCTATTACGACAAAGTCGGCAAGCTTCCCCGCTTCCAGAGAGCCTTTGATATCTTCTTCAAAAGATGCATAGGCGGCTCCCATGGTGTACGCCCGCAAAGCCTGTTCTACCGTAATCTTCTGTTGCGGTACCCAGCCTTGTGGGTTGATATCATCCAGCGTGCGCCGCGTGACAGCAGCGTAAATGCCTTCGAGTGGTGTGGGTGGCGCAACGAACCAGTCACTGCCAAAGGCAACGTGGGTGCCGGCATCTAAGAGAGATTTAAACGCGTAGGTGGTTTTTATTCGCTCCGGTCCAATTACACGTTCTGCCCATCTGCCATCGTCTATGGCATGGTAGGGTTGCATGCTTGCGATGACGCCGAGTTGGGTGAAGCGTTCGATGTCTGCCGGCGCAATGTGTTGTGCATGCTCAATGCGGAATCTACGATCTCTGGCACCATTCTCCGTTTGAACCCTTTCATAGATGTTCAGAATTGTGTTAATAGCGCGATCGCCAATGGCGTGAATCATGGGCTGCAAAAGGGCTTTGTCTGAATTGGAAACCAAATCGTAGAGCGTTTCTTCCGTAGCTACAAAAAAGCCTGAATCTGCAGGTGCATCAGTAAAAGGTTCGAAGAATGCTGCAGTGTGAGATCCGAGGGAGCCGTCTACAAATCCTTTTAAGCCACCTGTTTTGAGCCATGTATCTCCCGGACCCTCCAAAGCTATATGATCTTGAAGTTGCTGCCAGGCACCTAGATGAACAGCTGCATATATTCTGGTTGTAAGTCGGTTTGCATCTCTTGCTCTTTCAAAAGCGTCAAGTTGATCGAAAGTGCCTACGTGATGGACTGAGGTAACACCCTGTGCATTTACATATTTCATTGCTGCTGCCAGTGCGCGATCTTCCTGGGACTCAGTGTCTGATGGCATGACTTCAAACACAAGGTCCATGGCGTTGTCTTTGAAGATACCTGTGGGTTCACCATTGTTGTCTTGAACGATTGTGCCGCCAAAAACTTGTTCTGTTTCTGACGTAACGCCGGCCAATTCCAGGGCTTTAGTATTGGCAAGGGCCATGTGCCCGTCCAGCCGGCTTACCCAAACGGGGTTATCAGGAGACACGGCATCAATCCAGGCGCGGGTAGGGAGTTCACCACCCCACAGTTCATGGTCCCAGTCTCCGCCCCTAATCCATTCACCGGGCTTTATGCTTTGGGCAAATTCAGCAATGCGCTCTGTGAAAAGGGTGGGTGTATTGGCATCTCTAAGCTGCACCGATGCCAGTCGGAATCCGCCTGTAATAAAATGAACATGCGAATCAATGAAGCCTGGTGTGATGAATGCACCTTCAACATCAATGATTTGATCTTCAGGTCCTGTCAAGGATGAAATGGCTTCGGTCGTACCAACATCAACTAAAAGGCCGTCTTTTATATAAAGGGCCTCGGCCATGGGCTGTTGAGGATTGCCCGTCCAAACTGCGGCATTCAAATACGCGATTCCGGTAGATGCGGATTGGTTTACGCAGCGCCAATTACCAAGCGCAATAAAGAGTAGAAGTACAGTAAGTATTTTTACTTTAAAGTGCATGAAGATTGCCGGCTGTTCACAAGGCTACAGTATCTAGACAAATTGCGCAATTTGCAGGTACAGCAGGAATAATATTTTAGGAAAAAATGCGAAGTATTAGTGCAAAGTAACTATTTAACGTCAGTTCGGGATAAGGAAAGGTGACATTCAAAGAAAACGGGGCCTTTTAGCTAGTTTAGAGGTGTCTTACATCCCACAACCAGCCTTAAGGAACCCCGCGATGAGTGCACTCACCTCTATGTTCTGTGAAATTGATGACTTCTGCAAGCGGTTTGAACCAGAATTTGAACGGCAATTGAAAAAAGCTGGTTTACGAAAACGGATTCGTAGTTCTCGGCTTAGTCTGAGCGAGATCATGACAATCATTGTTCACTTCCATCAATCGAGCTACCGAACATTCAAGCATTATTATACCAAGCATGTTCAAATGTATCTGAGCAATGAGTTTCCTAACCTGGTTTCTTATAACCGGTTTGTGGAGTTGATGCCGCGTGCAATTGCGCCGCTATGCTGCTTCCTAAATACGCGTCAGTGCACAGGAATATCATTTGTGGATTCAACGCCACTTGTTGTTTGTCACAACCGACGCATTCATCAACATCGTGTATTCGATGGTTGGGCTGAACGCGGCAAAAGTTCAACTGGTTGGTTCTTTGGATTTAAACTTCATTTAATCGTCAATGATCAAGGCGAATTACTCGGATTTCATCTTACTGCAGGCAATATCGACGACCGAGAGCCAGTCAGGGCGCTTGCCCGCAGGCTTTTTGGCAATCTCTATGGTGATAAGGGCTATATCTCCCAGAAGCTCTTCGACGACCTTTTTGGAACCAGAGTGAAACTGGTAACGAAGCTGAAAAAGAACATGAAAAATAAATTAATGCCGCTTTTCGATAAGCTAATGCTGCGCAAAAGAGCCTTGATTGAAACAATCAACGACCAGCTAAAGAATATCAGCCCAAGAAGCCGGCGCTCAACATTCTGCGAGATCAGAGCAAAATGCTTCCTTTGGTCATCGCTTAACCCGAACTGACGTTAAATAGTGCTGATTATAAACAATTAACAGGTCTCGCCTTAGACCTAGACAAATCAGCAAAGAAGTGCGCGGGGATATCCCATCAAATAAATGTACCCTTTTATCTCTAATCGCGCTTTCCATACCCAGGGCCACTTATTACAGCGACTCCTTTTAAGAACCTGTCTACGATCTATTTCCGAGGTGCATTGTGCGCCCTTTTTGCCCATATCTGCGTTCCTTTTTGCGCCCGATGCGCTGCATCGAACACAAAAAGCGCCTTGATTTGAACAAAAATTGCTGCAAATGCAATC
>JBGCEN010000234.1:0-11989 GCA_045106435.1 Rhodothermales bacterium | reverse complement strand
TATTTCGTGGCAGATTGCGTTGGATGACAACCAGTTGCCGGGCAAGCCTGTCGCGCTGACCGAGCATGGCGTTGATCCCATTGATTTGGCTAATTTTGTCTCCAAAACAGAGAAATGGGACGCCGCACGGGTGCAGGGATTACGTAATATGTTCAGGGCAGATGAGTTGGGCAACCAGCAGTTGCTCGTCTTTCGCGCCGGCGGTGAAATGAATGAACAAGATTCCGTCGTGCTTCATTTTGAACCCTATGTGCTTATCAACGAAGAAGGCGCACAGGTAAACCCACGGTTGCCTCGTTAAGCACAAATCGGACCCTGCAGCTACCACCGAGCTTACCCACACTAAATAGAAAGAACTGTGTCGCTGATTTCCACGCTAAGTCGTGAATTGTTTGATTACGAACGGGAAGAAACGGCAGGAGAACTGTTGTTTTTTAAGATATTCGAGTTGTTTATCGCTGTAAGCACCATTCACCTGGCGTGGAGTTGGGGGCTGTATATTCTTCGGATCAGCGATGTTGTACTGCCGCTTGGGATTGCTATTTATATTGACGTTTCCTTTCTATTTGGAAATGGCCTATCGCTCGTTGTTGCCGGCCTTGTCACCGTTTTTGCCGCGCTTGGTTTTTTTAGAATCAACAAATACGCTTATCTGATTTCATTTCTCTTGCTGCATCTCCAGTATGCCGCCCGGTTTACACTCGGTGAAATCCCGCACAGCTCGAACGTAGTGGGGATGACGCTACTGGGATTGGCCACGGCCATGGTCTTTTTCTCAGACGCCAAAGTGCGCCGGCGGTTTACGATGGGCTATACCTACTTCTTTGTAGGACTCGGATACACGATGGCTGCTGTTTGCAAGCTCATCGGCACGGGCTGGTTCTGGTCCGATGGCCGGCACCTGTGGATTTGGATCCATGAAAAGGCTGTTGATGCGATGGGCTACACGGGTTTGCTCGATTACAACCTGTTGCAACAAGTGGCCTTGAATAGCATGTTTTTTGCTACCATTGGTCTCACATTCGGTTTGTTGTCGGAATTCTTTGCGTGGCTCATGTGGTGGCGCCGATTCCGCATGCCCGTTCTGTTCGCTGTCTTGGGATTGCATGTCGGCATTTATGTGTTAATGAACATCATGTTCTGGCATACCTTTTGGGAATTATTGCTTCTGGCACTCCCATGGGCCAAATGGCTGGATGTCGCTCTGGCTAGTCGCTCTGGTAAATTGCAAAATATAGCGCTGTTTGCACGATGATAAGAAGTTAAAAGTCAAAAGCTAAAAGTTAAAAGGGTAAGCCCCACTGCTAACCCTTTTAGCTTTTGAATTTTAACTTTTGACTTGTTCACAAAAAGCTTTTTTAAAGCTTTTTGTGAACCCCCCGATACTCTTTCAGACAATTCTGACCGATTCGTTTGAGATGGCTCACAACTCCCTGGTACTTGCTCGTCCCCACATTCCGAAAGCAGAAACAAGCATCCAGCATGCGAAGGATGCCGTGCTTGATTTTGCCGGCCAGCTTGAAGGGCCGGCGCTGGCTTGTGTGATTTTCTTCTGCTCCTCTACCTATGATTTGGATGAGTTGAGCAGAAACATGAAGGCTGCTTTCAGTTGCCCTGTTTTTGGCTGCACAACCGCCGGCGAAATTGGGCTTAGATACCAGAAAAAGAGCATAATCGGCGTAGGATTGCCGGCTTCTCTTTTCAACGTGAGAGCCGTTCAGAACACGCTGCTGCAGGATTTTGATAATGCACTCGATCAATTGTCCGTTAAACTGGATGAAGCGCAGCACTTGGGCATCGCCTTATTCGACGGACTCGCATCGCAAAAAGATCAGGTCATCAATCTGCAAAATCGCCTCTACGATTTGAACGTAGTAGGTGCTGCAGCCGGCGATATCTACGGAGACAAGCCGGGTTTCATCTACGCAGATGGGCAGTTCAAGTCAGATGCTGTCTCCTTGCTTGTCCTCGAACCGCGCATCTCCTTTAAGCCTTTTTCTTTCACAGAAGAATCGGAGCAAGACCTCCTTAAATCGAGCCGGCACCGTATCGAAACGCTGCGCAAAACAATGCCCGATATTCTATTTACGATCGGATTTGAGCATTACAAGCGCCGGCTAAATATCGAATCAAAACAGCTAAACCGCGACGTTGAACGGATGCTCAGCCCCCTGAACTTCACAGGCTTCAGCACACTAACAGGATTGCGCGGCGATGCGTTTAATGGCGTTGTGTTTGGTGTTGGATGAGTGAAGCGTTGGAGTGAGGTAATGGCAGTTGGTGTACCAGTCCGCATAAAGTCTCAGCAGCAGACATTACGCCTTTTTCACCCGTCATCCCTGCGAAGGCTGGGGTCCAGAATTCTTTAGCCGGTGCGTTCATGAAGCCCGATGAGAAAAGGTAAGAAGGGAATATGAAAAAGAAGGATACGTTGATTTAGCCAAGCCCGGAATCAAAAGAAGCTGTGCATTTTACAAACTCGTCACTCGTCACTCGTCACTCGTCACTCGTCACTCGTCACTCGTCACTCGTCACTCGTCACTAAAACAACCCCAGTCTCCTCGAATCAGCGATGTACTGGTCAAAAGCAGACTGCATCTGCGGCGTGAGCTGGAAGCGGGGATGGGCGAAGAGGTTGCGGCGGATGTATTTGTACCAGGCAAAGCGGAGAGAATCTGCCGGCGTGTTGCGCATGCGGCGGAGGAAGTGGTCTACTTCCCAGGTGTTGGCGCCGTGGAAGGCGCGAATATAGAGGTAAGAGGCTTCTTCGGGAAGCTGCACGTAAGATTTGTTTAGCCACTCATTTACATACACGGTATCCTCCGTGCGGGGCAGGGAGGGGTAACGGATGGAATCGTCGCGCCGGTGCATAATGGTGGGCGGAACGCCGTTAGGAAGCAGGCCGATGTAGGGGCGATCAAAATAGGGATCCTGGCTTACATGCATGAGGGTGCCGGCAAGGGCGCAGGCATCGTGGCCTTTTTGTAATACGTCTACCTGAAGCTGTATGCGATCCGAATGGTACCAGTCGTCGTCGTCCCACTGAGGGATGATGAAGTCGCCGGTGGCCATGTTGAGTGCATCGTTGCGCAAGTCACCGAGAATAAGGTCCGGGGTACGATCGATTTTTTTGTAGCGCACTTCGCCGGCCGGCAAATCCTTCAGCAAGGTCTCCATGGGTTCATGGCCGTTGTCGAGGATAACCAACTCCTTGTTTGGGTAGGTCTGCTGCTGGTAGCAGTACACGGAGCGCGCGCATAAATCAGCGCGGTCTGCCGTTACCATTACACAGCTTACTTTGGGGCGATCAAGGCTCATGGTTGGGGTTTGCTTGCGTACAGAAGGCGGGGGATGAATGTCGAACACCTAACAAGGGTTATTGAATATCGAATACCCAGCAAGGAACGCCCAATATCGAAGTTTTCTTTGAGTCAACCCTTCGATATTCGAAATTTCTTGTTGGGTGTTCGATATTCATCACCTAAGATAACCCGTTTGCCGGCAAAGCTGAAATGATAAATCCGTTCTCCATAGGAATTTGTTCGAAAAGCGAAGTGACTACAATACAGTTCACTCCTGTGTAGTCTTGTTCATCATATTAGCCGGACACCATCGTCTGGTTTATGGTTGTAATTTCTGAAAAATAAAAGATATTGTAATATGACCTAAGTCTTTTAAAATCAGTGTCTTGTTTTCTTTGTTTTGAGGCGGTAAAAGGAATAAAAATGGCCGGAGATCTTTTCCTGTCTTTGAATTGTAGAAGCCATATGGTACTCATATTGCATTAATCGGGATGACCCTAACTCATCAGAGGTTATTCCCATGCCGCTTAAATTAATGTTATTATTTATTTTCTTGATTGCCCTGGTCACGATGATGTCCTCACCTTCCGATAATGTTCGTTATCGCGATGGGGTACTGATCGATGATTTTGAAAATTACCAGGAGGGTGGGTTACCGACTCAGTGGAAATACATCGAGGGAAGAAAACTCGTTTGGTTAGAAGACCGCCATATGCGTCCAAACGAACGCTTTTACGTTGTCCGGGAAGGGTCGAATAAGTTTGTGCGTGCTTACTCTAAAGGAGAGGCTGTACATTTGACCATGGCCAACGACCGTGATGGTTTTAATTGGGACCTTCGCACCCATCCGCATCTTGCCTGGGAATGGCGCGCTAACGAGTTGCCGAGAGGCGCCCGTGAAGACAAATCACGACTGAACGACGCCGGCCTTGGCTTGTACGTGTTCTTCGATATGAAAGGACTGCTCATTAAAAAGCCGCAAGCCATCAAGTATACTTACAGCAGTACGCTGCCTGTTGGCACCATTTTGAAGCAAGACAAGCTCCGTGTTATCGTGGTCGCATCTGGTGAACGTGATTTGGGTCGATGGATGACTGTTGAACGCGACGTAGTTGATGACTATCGCCGTGCGTTCAATGAAGAGCCACCCGATCGTCCGATCTCTATTCGTCTGTGGAGTGACTCTGATAATACCAATCTGGTAGGCGAAGGAGATTTTGACAATATTATGCTGCTGGAAAAACGGTAAGGGGAAGTTAAAAATTAAAATGTAAAAGGATTGGATTTGGGAGTGAGTGATAGAGGGGGCGGATCTGGCCTTGTTGTTCTATTTTTTAAGGAAGAGTATAGGGAGACGGGGAGAAAGGGAACTGTACTGCAGCAGCATAGCAGCTTTCTTTCTCCCCGTCCCTTTTTCTTTTTAAGACTTTAGTTGGGTTTTGGGAGTGCAAATTCGTATGATTTGATGTTGTACAAACTCCCATCCTTTTGAGGAAAATGGACCGTTTTTTTCAGGCTTTACGCCCTTTTATCAGATTCGTTGTTAATCGCAGTGTTTGGATTTTACTACTGGCGCTTGTCCTTTCTTTTATAGGATTTCAGGAAGCGAGACAGCTAAGTGTTGATACTGACTTTTCCAAGCTCATTCCCCCAGAATACCCCAGCGTTCAAGCCATTGAGCGATTGCGGGCAACGGTAGGGAGTGAAAGCAGTGTTGATGTAGCTATTGTGAGCCCTTCTTTTGAGGCAAATGAGCGATTTGCCGAAGCACTCATTCCCAGAGCGTTAAGCCTGCAGGGGGAACGATATGATGAGCCCTATTTCTCCCGGGTTGATTATCGTCGCAACACCGAGTTTTTGAAAGACAACGCCCTGTATTTCTCTACATCTGCAGAGCTCGATCAATTAGAGACGTATCTCGAAGACAAAATTGAAGAATCGCGACTGGCAGCCAATCCCTTCTTTTTTGATCTGGAAGATGATGAAGAGGACCTGGAGCCCGACACAACAGCTGAAGCACTTCAGGAAGCTTACAATGATATTGTCGGCAAGGACTATCCAGTTTCTGAAGACAGTATGACCATGGTTGTGCGATTCTATCCAACAGGGTCGCAGACCAATCTCGGATTTATAGAGCGGCTTTATGCAGACCTGGATGTATTGTTAACTGATATGCAGCCGGCTTCTTTTCATCCTGAAATGGAGATCGTTACAGCCGGCCGGCCTTTGCGTCAGCTTACAGAGATTAAATCGATAGAAAACGACGTAAAAAACTCGTTTGGCGCCGGCGCGGGTACTGTACTGCTAATTGTTGTGCTCTATTTCTTTTTTAAAGGGTATCGGGCACGAAGTGGTGGCGTCTTTTCCTCTAGACTATTTTTCTCTGAGCTTATTCGAATTCCCGTGCTCGCATTGCTGATTGCGGTCCCGCTACTTATGAGTTTGTCGTGGACCTTTGGCATTGCGTATCTGAGGTTTGAAACGCTGAACCTCATGACCTCTACGTTGGGGCTCGTTTTGTTCGGCCTGGGGATAGACTTTGGGATTCATTTTTACGCGCGTTATACCGAAGAGCGTGCGATGGGTAAGTCTGTTCTGGAGGGTATTGAAGAAACCTTTATTAGCACCGGGCAGGCGATTACGATTGGGGCATTAACCACTGCTGCCGCGCTGTACATTTTGGTGCTGGCTGATTTTCGAGGATTCAGCGAGTTTGGATTTATCGCCGGCACAGGGATTATTTTTGCGCTGATTGCGATGCTGGTTGTCATGCCGGCGCTCATCTCGGTCTTTGAAAAAACAGGTTTGTTGCGGCTGGATGTAGAAGGGGAGCCTGTAGTCCATGTAAATGAAGGCAAGGCATTCCCAGGAGCAAAAGGAATCGTTATTGGCAGCCTTGCAGCGGTTATTGCTGCGTTGATCATGGTGCCGCGCGTTGAGTTTGAGTACGATTTTGGCAGCCTGGAGCCGGTGTATGAATCGTACAACGAGCGCCGCGATTACGTACGGCGGGTTTTTGACAACCGCAAAAATCGTAACCCGGCCTACATTGTTGTTGATGACCCGGAAGAAGTCGCGCCGATTACCGAGACCATCCGGGCAAATATGGTGCAGGATACTTTGTCTCCGACGATCAACAAGTTGGAGAGCATGCAAGACCGGTTTCCAACCAAAGAAGCTGCGCAAACAGCAAAGTTGGAGCGTTTGGCATACATACGGGAAATGCTTGATGATCAATTCCTGAACGAAGAGGAATCTGAAGATATGGATCGTCTGCGCCGTGCTGCGCAGACCACTGCGCCCATTTCAATCGATGAGGTGCCCGACTTCCTAAAAACGCAGTTTACTTCCAAGTCGGGAGAGATGGGTAATTTTATTATCATCTATCCGTCGGTCGGGTTATCGGATGGCCGGCAGTCTATCGCGTTTTCTGAAGATGTGGGTCGCGTTGAAACGCCAGATGGTAAAGTGTATCACGCCGGCTCTTCCTCTTTGGTGGCCGCAGATATGCTCAAGCTTATGCAGGAAGAAGCACCCTGGATGATCTTTGCTACCTTCATCATTGTATTGCTGTTGATGTGGGTCAATTTCGGTTCCGTTCGTTGGGCGCTGCTGGCTACATTACCGCTGGTTGTGGGCGTACTCTGGATGTTATTGGTAATGGAAATACTTGGATTGAAGCTGAATTTTTATAATCTGATTGTATTGCCGGCTGTACTGGGTATCGGCAATGATGCAGGAGTACACATCGTGCACAGGTACCGGGAAGAAGGGATAGGCAGCATCTGGGCGGTGCTGAAATCTACCGGAGAGCACGTAACCATGGGGTCGCTAACGACCATGATTGGCTTTGCCGGCCTGTTACTGAGCTTCCATCCAGGACTACACACGATTGGTGAGTTGGCCGTGGTTGGTATTGGCGCAACACTAATTTCGGCATTGCTATTCTTGCCGGCGCTACTGCAGTGGTTGGAAGGGAGGTTGAAAGTTAAAAGTTAAAAGTCAAAAGCTAAAAGTTTAATTTCCCTAAACCCTAAACCCTAAACCCTAAACCCTAAACCCTAAACCCTAAACCCTAAACCCTAAACCCTAAACGGCTATAACTTGGCTAAGACCTCGACATACTGAGCTGCGACGGCCTTCCATCCAAAGGTATTTGCTGTATGTTGGCAGGCGCGTTGAGATGCAGATTCGACTTGTTCAGGTTTTTGATGGTATTGTAGAATAGACGCAATAAACCCGTTCGCATCTCCGCTTTCTACGTAGTGGCCGTTTTGGCCTTCTGTAATCACATCCTGGATGCCTTCGAGCCTGGCGGCAACTACAGGGAGTCCTCCGAGGCCGGCTTCTAGCATGACCACACCAAAGCCCTCCATCGTTCCTGGCACAGGAATGTTGGGCATCATAAACAAATCTGCACCGCGGTACAAAAGCTCCAGGTGCTCATCGGATATGCGGCCTAACAATCTGATTCGATGATCAACCTTGTTTGCGCGGGCTTTTTGAATAATATCTTCTCCCTCCGGGCCATCGCCGGCCAGCCAGTAATGCACATTTTCAGGGAGTTGCGGCATCACCTTTTCGATAAACCAGCTAAACCCTTTTCGTTTTACTTGCCGGCCCACGCTGCACAGTAACAAGGCGTCATCCGGTAGCGGAGTATCTCCTTGTCCAAGCGCACTGACAAGCGCTTGTCTCATCTCTGTCTTGTTGGACAATGGCTTGAAGCGAGACAGTTTTACGCCATTGGGCAAGACATGCAGTTTGCTTGCAGGAAGTCCACGTTGCGTGCATTGCTCACCCGTTGCCCGGCTTACAGGCAGTACTGCGTCCAATGCATTGAAAACTTTGGGTACAAACTTCTGGTAGGGTCCAAACGGAGTGGTTACATCCTGACCGTGTACAATGGCTGCTGTTTTAACATGCGAAGCTGCCAATGTTTTTTTGAGCATCACAGCAACAGAAGCAGTTACCATCGAGGAAAAAAGAATCAGGTCGACAGCGCCATTTTTGACCTCTCTTTTAATCTCTCGGGCAACATTGAATAGGAAAAAAGGTGTTTTGAGATGTGTTTTTTCCCATGTGCTCCGAAGAACCAGTGGTGTAACTTGTACATCCTGATTTTCAAGAAAGGCATCGTACAGCTCAGTGGCTACGCGTTGCATGCCACCCACATTTGAGAGGGGGGCATCTACTGGAGGAAATGAGTGGGAGACAAATAAAAGGCGCAACTAAATTTCAAATTGAAAATTGGAAAATGGCAATGGTATAACTTTTCTAGCTCACTGACTTATTTTAAAGTCGAGGTAGTTTTTGAAGGATAAGACTCGAAATAGAGACTTACAATTTGCAATCAAAAATTGACACTTTTCAATTGGAAATTTATCAAGCTTCGCTGGATGCGTACTTGCCGTCGAGTGTTGCTTGCTTTTTAGCTACGTGCCGGCTAATCACACCGTTATAATACGTATCCATCTTGGCAAGAATAACAGGCCAGTCAAATTCCTGCGCTCTTTTTAAAGAGAGCTGCCCCATCTTTTTCCTGAGGTCCGTATCAGTAACCAGCTTTTCGACATACTGAAGAAAAGAAGCCGTATTTCGCGGTTCGGCAAGATATCCAGTGATGCCATCTCTAATGATAGAGCGACTGCCCGTTGCATTTGCGCAAACAGCCGGCATACCAGAAGCCATCGCCTCGAGCGTTACATTACCGAAGGTCTCCGTTTCGCTTGGGAATAGAAACACATCTGATGACGCATACGCGGTAGCAAGTTCAGCCCCGGTTTGGTGCCCAAGGAAAAGTGTGTTGGGTAACCGTTTTTCCATTTCCTGCCGCGCGGGTCCATTGCCTACTACGAGGCTGCGGTGTTTGATGCCTTTTGCATCGAGTGCTTCCAGTACCTCCGCATAGGTGTCCAATCCTTTTTCCATCACAAGCCGGCTGATAAAGGTAATAACAACCTCATCATCTGCAATACCCAGATTGCGCCGCCAGGTCATAGAGCGCCGGCCCGGATTAAATAGCTCCGTTACTACACCGCGCTCCCATAGGTGAAGATTACCTTCTATCCCATGTTGTTCTAGAACATCAATCATGGACTGTGAGGGCACATAAACTTCTTCACACTGGCTATAAAATTTCTGTAGATATCCCCAAAACCAATTACTGAGGAAGTCCAGCTTGTAGTAAGAAAGGTACGAGCTAAAATGTGTATGGTACGTAGAGACGACAGGGATATCGTTCTTTATGCCATACTTCAACGCACCTTTTCCCAGCTGATCCGGGGATGCAATGTGTATAATAGATGGTTTGAACCGATCCAGCTCTTTTCTGATATACCCGGGAAATCTGGTTGTCAGGCGATATTCAGAGCGATTTGGAAGCGGCATGCGCATTGAAGGCGCAGAAATAAGTGTGCCGGCATGCTCAATCGGTGGATTCTTGATAGTCGGGGCAAAAACAAGAACTTCAGATCCATTCCGTTCCAGGTGATCAACGAGTCGATTAAGGGTTAAAGAAACCCCATCGGCAATATGATTGTAGGCACCTGTGAAGAGAGCAATGCGTTTGGGAGCAAGGGGACTAGAAATCATGGAGAAATTCAAATCTCGAATGAAGAGTTTTTAGCGACGAAGCTTTGATTATGAGAAAACTTCGATGAACCGGGACGCGTTTGGGAGGCTCAGCGTGAGTGGACAATGATAGAGTCGCCGTCATGCCGTTAAAAGTAACAAATACGCTGCCGGAGAAAATAAGTTATACACGTGTACAGGATGTTACGCCGGCAGAATCATTTACAGTATATTATTCTAGTTGTATATCTCCAATTTGCCCCCGTTCAAAAATAATTTGAACAAATAAGCACCTCAAGTTGGGCAATAGTGCCATTATTAATCAGAGAGGAAATATCATGCAGCAGCTTAGCGCAGCCTGGCAGATGGGTAATGAGGCCAATCTTTTTCTTTTGAACGCCATTGAAGAACGCCATTTAGGGGATCGATACGCACGAAAAACCCGCCCGGTGGCAGCGCAGTTTGCCCATATGCACAATGTGCGGTTAAGATGGCTCACGCATGCGGCACCTGATCTGGCAGCGGAAGTCGCTCAGTTTCCGAGAGGCGCAGAGCTTAGCAAAGAAGATTTGATTGATGCACTGGAGTCTTCGGGGGCAGTAATGGCTACTTATTTTGATTCGTGCGAAGAGGCGGGGAATGTAGCCAACTGGAACGGACCGCCGGCTTCATTTCTGGCTTATATCGTGGCCCATGAAGCACATCACCGCGGTTTGGTCATGGCTGCCTTGCGTGCTTGTGGGCATGAGCAGGAAGAAATAATCCACGGCCTCTGGGAATGGGGCCGGTAGTGCAATAATCGTTGATTATTGCACGAATGTAGAACTGTAGAATGTGAAATTTAAAATGTAGAAATTTTCTTTCCTTCTGCGGTTCTGCAGTTTTACATTCTGCAGTTCTGCATTCTTAGAGCATTTCTTGCAAGAATTTACCCGTGACGCTTTTCTTGTTTTTAGCCACTGCTTCCGGGGTGCCTTCGGCGATGATGAATCCGCCCCGGATACCGCCTTCCGGGCCCAGTTCTATAAGCCAGTCGGCACATTTTATCACATCAAGGTTGTGCTCAATGATGATAACTGAATGTCCTTTTTCCACCAGGGCATCAAACGCGCCCATGAGTTTGCGGATGTCGTCAAAGTGCAGTCCTGTAGTTGGCTCATCGAACAAGTACAGTGTCTTTTCCGAAGACTTTTTGCTGAGATGGGCTGCCAATTTGATCCGCTGTGCTTCCCCGCCGGACAAGGTGTTGGAAGGTTGTCCAAGGGTTAAATACCCCAGGCCGATATTATTCAGTACTTCCAGCTTGTTGACGATGGAGCGATGGCCTTCAAAAAAGACAACAGCTTCTTTAACGGTCATCTGAAGAATGTCGTGCACGTTTTTGCCTTGAAAGCGGACTTCCAGTGTCTCTTGCTTGTACCGTTTGCCTTTACACGATTCACATTCAAGATAGAGGTCTGCCAGGAATTGCATCTCAATTTTAACAACCCCTTCTCCCTGACACGTTTCGCATCTTCCGCCCGACACGTTGAATGAAAAGTACCCGGGCCTAAGTCCACGGATTTGTGCCTGATGGGTCGTGGAAAACAGCTCTCTGATTGGTCCAAACGCCTTTACGTAGGTGACGGGGTTTGATCTTGGGGAGCGGCCAATCGGGCTCTGATCCACCATCTCGATATTATGGATCATCTGATGGCCTATGATGCCATCGTGTTTGCCAATGCCTGAATCTCCATCGTGCAGGCCCTTGAGCCGGCGCATGCCGTTGTAAAGGGTGTCGTGTATGAGCGTGGACTTGCCCGAGCCGCTTACACCAGTAACACATACAACAATGCCTAACGGGAACGTTGCATCCAATCGCTTAAGATTGTGCTGCCGCGCGTTGGTGATTTTAATTTGCCGTTCTTCATTAATGGGCCGGCGCTCTTTTGGGACTTCAATTTCCTTCGTGCCGCTCAGGTAACCGCCTGTTAACGAGTCCTTATCTTTAAGGATTTGTTTATAGGTGCCCTGGAAGATAACATCTCCGCCATGCACGCCCGCGCCTGGACCAAGGTCCAGAATCTGGTCTGCCCGTCGCATCATTTCCGCTTCGTGCTCAACAACGATGACTG
>JBGCEN010000233.1:0-6629 GCA_045106435.1 Rhodothermales bacterium | reverse complement strand
CTCAAAAGGGTACAAGAACTGATAGGTTAGCGCCGGCTTAATTGTTTCAGAGTGGTTAGTGGTTGGTTATTAGTGGTTAGTTCTCTTTTTTTCTTTACTAACCACTAACCACTCAATGTCATTAAGTTAAGGGAAAATGAGTCTTGCGCTGAATCAAAGATCGCCGTTTTTAGGCTATTTTCGAGGTCAAGGCGCAAGTGATCAGGTTGTGAAAATCCTTAACTTAACGACATTGACTAACCACTAACCACTAATAACCAACCACTCTGAAACAGGCTCTTACAGCATAGCGCACGGCTTGCATTAATTACTCCCCAAAGTGATAATCCATAAAGTCCATGAACCGCATCCAGTCGTAGGTCTCAACGGAGTGGCCGCCTTTTTTGATATGGTAGCCTACCTCGCTTTGAATGATGGCCTCGTTGAGCGGCGGCGTTGCTTCAGAAGTTAGACCCGTTTTACCCAGTAGTTGATAAACTTCACTGGCATGGTATGCTGACAAATACTCGCCGCGTGGATCCGCCCAGCCATCTTCAGAGCCGCTTGCAACATACACCGGGCGGGGCGCCATCAAAGCAATCAGCATGTGCTGATCCACCGGCAAATCATCTTCCTGATCAACAAACTTCCATGCGTTCCGGCTGAGCCAGTAGGGAAATCGCGTGACCATTTTTTTCAGCGTCTCGCCTGATCTTCTGCGCCAAAGTGCTGCGCCGGCGCAGCCTGATTCTGCAGAAATAACCAGGGCAAACCGTTCATCCTGGGCTGCTGTCCAAAGCGCCGTTTTTCCCATTTTCGAATGTCCCATCAAGGCAACCCGCGTATGATCCACGGCATCATCCGTTTCCAGATAATCCAGCGCCCGCATGCCGCCCCACGCAACGGCTGAAATCACACCCCATTCATCGGCTTTTGGAAAGCTCTGCCCTTCTTTGAAAAAGAGGGGATGGATGCCTTTGTCAAAGGAGACCTCATTATGACCCACGAGGTCTTTTTGATAGACGGCTACAAAGGCATATCCGCGGTCAAAAAAGGCACCCAGCGGCCAGTTGTTTTTTAGTAATTCCGGATGATCAGGGTGCACATCAAAGTCTGCCGACTTCGTGTCATTAAAGCTATGAATCATAAAAGCCGGTGCCGGCTTTGGGGCATTGTTTGGGGTAAATACCAGGATCGTCATTTCTGCAGATCCCTTCGCATTCGAAAACTGAATCCGTACATCTTTTCGCGTGGCTTTTCCTCGCATAAAAGCCGGGTCAGACTTGATCACACTGTAGGAGGTCTCAATCGGACTTTCGGGCATCGGTACGCGCCCGTATACCAGATTGCTGAACAAAGACAGAATTTGCGGCCGGCGCTTTGTCCGCCAGTCTTTCGCGGTTGCTATTTTGTCTCCCTCCGCAGAGACAAGCAAGGCAGGGAGTTCGTAGAATGGAATGCCGGCTTCATCGTAAACAATATCGCTGTCCAGCTCTTTACTCTCCTGGGCTGAGGCAGGAAAAATCAAACAGATCAGGGCGAGGCATACGGTAAGGTGTTTCATGGAAGAGGGGCAGGTAGTAAGTGAGGCAGTGTATAAGTCCTCTTAAGAATAGAAAAAGAAAACGGAGAACAAAAGGACTGGCAAAGACTCGTTCAGTTTTACCGTTTGCAACCCCAGATGCAGGAAGAAAAAAGCCCGCTTCTATCTCTATCCAAACAAACCTAAACCCGCCGCAACATCTTCGCAAACTGCTTTTTCCGAATCCCATCCGGCAAATACTTCGTCAGTGTGTCTCTGAACCATATGGCAGCGCCTGATTTCGACTGGGCGATGCGGCCGACCTGGAGGGATTGTTTGACAATCCAGTTGGCCCGTTTGCGCCGGCGTTTTTCGTAATTCCGAAGTGCCTCTTCCACATATTGCGTTTCAGCAAACGCATCCCGAAAAGCCAACGCATCTTCCAAAGCCTGACACGCCCCCTGCCCCAGATTGGGTGTCATCGGATGCGCGGCATCGCCGAGTAATGTGACCAATCCTTCGCCCCATTTACTGGAGGGTTTTCTGTCGATCACGTCGTTCCGTAAAATCTCTTCCTCTTCCGTGGCCTCGATCAAGTCGGCAATCGGTGAACACCACCGGCCGAATAATTCGAGTAAGTAGGCGCGTTCTCCAAAAGGCGCATGCTGGCCCTGCTCCTCCGTGTGGGTAGCAAACCAGTACAGCCGATTGTCTGTAAGCGGGAAAATACCAAAGCGGGCACCGCGGCCCCAATATTCGCCATACTTGGCCCGGCCTTTAAACGGGATGACCGCGCGCCAGGCTGTGTAGCCGGCAAACCGGGGCGCTTCATCTCCCAGCACCTGTTTGCGGATGGCCGAATGAATGCCGTCTGCACCAACAAGGTATGTGCCACGTGCCACGGTGCCATCCTGAAAACTAACAGCTATATTATCGTGCGCCTCGGTGTAGCTCGTGCATTGTTTGTTGAGAAACAACACCGATTCAGGCAACGCCTCACGCAAACAATCCAGTAGCTCCGCCCGATGAAAAAAGCGTACGAGGTCGTGTTCTTTACCTCCCAAATCTGATTTCGATGCTCCGGATAACACGGTCCCGTCGGCAGACCGTACGCTCGTTTCGTTCGTTGGTACCGAGCGCTCCATATATCCTTTAACACGCAAAGCCTGGAGTACTTCGAGTCCGTTGGTCCACAGGCCAATGCCGGCGCCAACTTCGGTGATCTCCGGTGCGCGTTCGTACACCTCTACTTCATGGCCCATCTGCCGTAGCACAATGGCTGTAGCCAACCCGCCGATTCCTCCGCCTATGATAATTCCCTTGGGCATCTTTTCGTTTGTTCTGTCGATTTATTCTGCAATTTTTATTAGCGAGTGATGTAACAGATTCATTGGTAAAATGCCACGATTGCCTTAATAAAGACCTTTTTTTCATGTCATCCTGAGAGGAGATCCGATTATTCGGATCGTATTGAAGGATCTTTGCGAAGTGAATCGTTCAAGTAGCCTGAACGTGGCATTTCACGAAGATCCCCCAATCAAGTTGAGGGCAGGCTCTTCCTGCGTCGACGAAAATCGTCGACATTCGATCAGGATGACATGATTGGGCGTTTGGGGCTACTTGCGATGATAATGATCAATCATATTGTTACATCACACGATTAGCGAGTAATTTGCAATTTTCAAGGTGTTCTTCGACTCATCTACAGGCTTCCCTCACGAAAGCGCCTGGTCTAAATCTGCACATAAATCATCAGCATCTTCAAGACCAATGGATAGCCTGAAAATACCTTCGCCGGCAAACCGCTTGTAGGCTGCTTCCTGTGGTTTCGACAGATGAAACGAAGTCTCAAACATGCTTTCAGAAGCTAGATAAAACACGAGGCTCCGGTGATGGCCGAGGGATACCGCGTAATGGATAATTTGAAGCTTCTCGGCGAGTGCTTTCGCCACGGCCGGTCCGTTCTTCGTCTGGAAGGAGAGCATACCAGAGAAATTCTGCATCTGTCGCTTTGCGAGGGCGTGCTGGGGGTGGGAGGGCAGGCCCGGATACATTACTTGCGTCACGGCTGGATGCGACTCAAGAAATGCGGCCACGTTTAATGCGGCTTCTTCATGTGCTTTCATCCGAATGGGCAATGTGGCCGCGCCGCGCATAATCAGCCAGGCGTTAAACGGACTGATAATGCCGCCGGCATGAATCGAAATCTGTTGCCGCAACGCGGCCATTTCTGTTGCAGATCCCAATATCGCACCACCCAGGGCATCCCCGTGTCCGCCGATGTATTTGGTAAGGGAGTGAATCACGAAGTCGGCACCCATCTCAATGGGCCGCGTGGCAATGGGGCTGGCAAAGGTGGAATCGATCGCCAGTTTGGTACCTGTATCTTTGCAGATTTTCACCACAGCCGCGATGTCCGTGAGCCGCATAATTGGATTACACGGCGTTTCGATATAGACCAGTTTGGTCTCGGGCCTAATGGCTTCGCGGACGGCCGTCAAGTCAGACATATCCACCTTGGACACCTGTACACCAAGCCGTGGAATCAGGTCGTTGGTGAGTTCAGCAGCGCCGGCATAGGCGATGTCACTCATCACCAGATGATCACCGGCTTGGAGGCAGTGCAGAAAGATGCCGGCGATGGCACCCATCCCGCTCGCAAACGCCACACACGCATCTGCTCCTTCCAGATCAGCCAGCTTTTTCTCCAGTTGCATCACCGTTGGATTGGACCAACGAGAATACAGAAAAGGCGCCGATTCATCGTTGCCTTCTATAGAAAACGAGGCATCTGTCTCCGCCACAAAGGTGGAGGACATGACAATGTTGGGAGACGAAGCACGCGTAACTGGATCAGGCGCTTCGCCGGCGTGGATCGCGCGGGTTTTGATGTGGAGTTTGGGCATAGCTTTCGGCTGGTTGAGTGAGAGGATGGAATATCGAATATCCAACAAGGAATGTCCAATGTTGAAGGACGTTGATTCAGGGGGGCGATAATTTTTATTGACATCAGTTTTTGAAGAGAGAAAGAGAGTTGAGGGCGGAGAGATTATAAAATTACTCTTTCCCCTTACCTCTCTTTCTCTCTTCAAAGCCCCTTCAACATTGGACATTCCTTGTTGGATATTCGATATTCATTTTTCCCTAACAACCCGTAATAGCCCCACCATGACTGCAGCCCGCACCAAGCGCCCCGCCATTGCCCCGGAAGGACAGGGCGTTACTTTTATCGAACTCTTTTTTGACCTCGTGTTTGTTTTTGCCATCACGCAGGTCACTGGACTCGTGGCTCATCACCTTACGCTCGGTGGTGTGCTTCAGGGTGTGTTGGTTTTCTGGATGATCTGGTGGGGGTGGACACAGTTTACGTGGGCGCTTAATCCGGCAGACACCAATCACGGTCTGGTGCGCCTTGGCACCTTGCTGGCCACCGCTGTTGCTTTTCCAATGGCGCTTGGTGTTGGAGATGCGTTTGGGGAAGCCGGGTTGTTGTTTGTGATACCGTACGTATTGATTCGCTTAATAGGTCTCGTCTTGTATGTATGGGTAACAAGTGAACACGCGGATCAGCAAAAAGCCGTAAGAAGCTTTGCAGCGCTTTCCATTTTGGGCTTGATTGCAGCCGTTGCCGGCGGGTTTGCTTCACCCGAGCATCGGCTTTGGTTTTGGGGCGGCACCATTGTGCTGGATTTTATTGCCGCAGGCATTGCTGGCAACCGCGAAGTATGGGGATTGCACATCCCGCACTTTGCAGAGCGTCATGGCCTGATTGTGATTATCGCGTTGGGAGAGTCCTTGATTGTTGCCGGCAATGGTGCCGTCTCTCAGGAGTTAACCCCAACGCTCTTCAATATTTCCATTGCGGCCGTAGTACTGACGTGTATTATGTGGTGGACGTATTTCGGCTGGTTAAAAGATGCGTTGGAGCATGCGTTTGAAAAACAGACAGAAAAACAGGGTGCTTTTGGCCGGGATGTATACAGTCTCCTGCACTTTCCGATGATTGTCGGTATTATCGCATTGGCCGTTTCAGTAGAAGAAATGGTGGCCCATCCAAACGATCCCCTGCACACAGAAACCCTGATTATTTTTGTAGCCGGCATCGCCCTTTTTGTTGGCGCAGCAGCCGTGGCTCATTGGCGCGCAAGCGGAGAAGTATTGATTACCCGTTTCATTTGCCTGGCTTTACTGGCCGGCGCCACATGGCTTCATCATCACGCCCCCATTCTCTGGATTTTGGGCGGAGGGATCGTTGCCTTGCTGGTTATCGTGCTGGTTGAGGCACGGTTTCATCGGGCAGAGGCGGGGGATTGAGCGGAAGGGTTGTTTATGGGTACTTCGAGGGAGGAGCGTTAGATTTATTCAGTATGGATTAATCGAAACCTTACAAAGCTTTTAGATAACACCGGCCATGGACGGAAAAAAGAAAGAGTCTCCTGTCGACACATCATCAGCTGCAACTGCAATTCTTGAAGAAGGCTTTGTGGTGCTGCCTCAGATTGTGCCGGCAGAGCAGATTGCAATACTGCGCGAACGCATGCTGGCCGATCTCGAAACAATGCGGGCGCGACCTGATGGGTTTGCTACGCAGTTTAGCCAGGGTAATATCCAGCAGGATCCGCCGCCGTTTCCGCCGTACCTGTTCAGAGAGGTCCTCTCGAATGATACAGTGATCGAGGTGACTCGGGCCGTTCTGGGTGACGGCATTATAAACACGTTCTACAGTGGCAATACAAATCTGCCTGGCTCAACAACACAGCCCGTACACTTCGATACCGGGCACATTTGGCCGGGCTGCGCGCACCCGCCGCATATGCTTGTTATCAATGTACCGCTTGTTAATTTCACGGAGGCAAACGGTGCCACAGAAATCTGGCCGGCCAGTCATTTAATTGCTGATGTGGGGACTCCTGGCAGCATCCGATTGAGACAGGAAGATCTTGATGCGCAGCGAAGCCGGCGGGCGCCGTTTCAGGTGGAAATGAACGCCGGCGACATCCTCATTCGCGATATGCGCCTGTGGCATCGGGGGATGCCCAATCATACCGATCAGGTACGAACGATGATCGCTATGATCCATGTCCCCCGTTGGTGGCGCTTCGATCATTCAGATGTTTTTCCTGGTAAC
>JBGCEN010000232.1:0-13575 GCA_045106435.1 Rhodothermales bacterium | reverse complement strand
GTTGTAGGCGCCGGCGCCGCAGGATGCGCCGTGGCGAATCGTTTGAGCGAAGATCCCGATGTTTCGGTTGTGCTTCTGGAAGCCGGCGGTAAAGATTCCAATCCGCTCATACATATGCCGGCGGGATTTACCAAGTTGACGAGCGACGATGTCAACTGGGGGTTCAAGACCGTACCCCAACCACAGGTAAATAATCGTGAAATGCATTACCCCCAGGGACGCACACTGGGCGGCAGCACATCGATTAACGCGATGATTTATATCCGGGGTCATAGGTCTGATTATGACGAATGGCGCGATTTGGGCAATGATGGATGGGGATATGACGGTGTGCTTCCTTATTTCAGGAAATCTGAAAACAACGAGCGGTTTGTCAATGAATTTCACGGGCACGGTGGGCCATTAAATGTGGCAGACCAGACGCAGCAAAACCCACTCACCCGTGCCTTTGTAAGATCATCGCAGGAAGCCGGCATTCCTTACACGCCAGACCACAATGGGGCCCAGCAAGAAGGGGTCAGCTATTACCAGGTCACGCAGCGCAATGTGCGTAGAGAAAGCGCCGCTACGGCATTTCTTAAACCCGTACGAAGCCGCAAAAACTTGACGGTTATTACCAGAGCCACTGCGACCCGTGTACTCATGGAAAGCAATCGGGCCGTTGGTATTGAATATCTACATAACAAAAAAGAATCGCGTTCACTGTACGCCAATCGTGAAGTCATCCTAAGCGGCGGCGCAGCAAACTCGCCCAAATTACTATTGCTCTCAGGCATTGGGCCGGCAGATGAGCTCAGCGCACTTGGCATAGATGTCGTCCATGACTTGCCCGGCGTAGGCAAGAATTTTCAGGACCACATGGATGTTTACATTGCCGCAGAATGTAGCCAGCCGCTGAGTTATAATGGTGAAGACCGCTGGGACAAAGCAATCAAACACGGTATCCAGTATCTGCTCTATAAAACAGGCCCCGTAACGGCCTGCGTAGCTGAAGCCGGCTGTTTTGTGTATAGCAAAGAATTTAGTGGCGTCGACGCGAGATCACCTGATATCCAGATCCATTGCCTTCCCGCGTATGTAGTCGATCATGGGCGAAAACGGATCAAGGGGCACGGGATCACAATCAACACCTGTAATCTCAGACCCAAAAGTATCGGCTCCGTCACCCTTCGGTCTACCAATCCGCTGGATGCGCCGGCCATTGACCCAAATTTCCTCGATGATCCTTACGACTGGAAAATTTCCATTGCCGGCTTCAAGTGGGGCAGAAAAATCCTGAACTCACCTTCTTTCAAACCTTTTATCAAGAAGGAGTTGATGCCAGGCATTGAGAGCCAATCAGATGAGGACATCAAGGACTACATCCGCAAGTGGTCTAAAACCGACTACCACCCTGTTGGGTCGTGTAAAATGGGCGATGATGACATGGCAGTTGTAGATACCCAATTGAAAGTACACGGCATCAATGGATTACGGGTTATCGATGCCTCCATCATGCCAACATTGATTAGCGGTAACACACAGGCTCCGTCGATTATGGTTGGGGAAAAGGGGGCTGCCATCATAAGAGCGGGCAAAGTGGTCTGACCAGTACTTTGTCAGCAAAGTTAATAACATCTTTTGATTTCAGAATATCGATCAAGGATTAGCGATTTCAGAAGTGATCCTGCTGAGTTCATACGCACAAAAAAGATCAAAAATCAAAAATCCTTAATCGATATTCTGAAATCATAGACAAAGAACACCTTTAATTATTTCGCTGACAGAATAGAAGCTCGCTTGATTCAATTGATTCTTCTTTCTTGCACCATCAATCAAAACACAACTGTATGCCAATCCAGTTAACTACTGACGATCACATAGCCAGGATGCTGCTTGATCGCCCGGAAAAGCTTAATGCGCTTACGCTGGAGATGTTATCCAGTATAGAAAATCATCTGGACACCCTGGAAAAGGATCCGTCCGTACGGGTGCTCTTGATCACGGGCGCCGGCCAGAAATCCTTTTGTGTAGGCGCAGATATCAACGCATGGGCGGAACTGGATGCCGTGGGTATGTGGCGCAACTGGATTCGCGAAGGCCACCGCATATTTAACCGCATTGCTACAATGAACATCCCCACCATTGCAGTGCTCAACGGGTACACCTTTGGGGGCGGACTTGAGCTTGCGCTTTCAACTGACATCAGAATTGCCAGTCATACCGTGCGATTTGCTTTACCAGAAGTTAAGCTTGGTATCGTTCCTGGCTGGGGGGGCACAAACAGGTTGCCGGCGGTAATTGGTACAGCGAGAGCCAAACAAATGGTCTTTACTGGCATGCAGATTGATACGGCTACTGCGCTGCAATGGGGGCTGATTAATGAAGCCTGCGAACCGAGCATGCTGAACACAAAAGCTGACAAAATCGCCTCAATGATTTGTGAGAACGCACCATTGGCCGTTCAAATGACCAAACAACTTATCGACGGGGGAGTATCTGCTGGTAATGGATATTATTTAGAAGCCCTCGCCTCCGGGTATGCGCGCTTCACAGATGACGCAAAAGAAGGCATTACAGCGTTTAAAGAAAAGAGGCTGGCATTGTTTACCGGCAAGTAACTCCGAAGCGTAAGAAGCAATTTTTTTAACTTTTAACTTTTAACTTTTAACTTGAAAACCCCTTCTCTCCCAACAGAACCCACTGCTTATCAGATGCTCATCGCCGGCAACTGGGTAGAAGCACAAAGTGGCGAGCGGTATCATCGGGATAGCCCTGCACACGGCGTACAGGTAGGTACATACCCCAAAGCCGGCGCGGAAGATGTAGATGCCGCCGTACAAGCAGCAAAAACTGCTTTTGAAGATCCGTCATGGCGCTTGATGAAAGGATCTGACCGCGCAAAACTGCTACACCGCGTTGGAGAAATTATCAGGGAAGATGCTGATGAACTGGCATTGATTGAAGTGCTCGAAAGCGGTAAGCCGATTTCACAGGCGCAAGGCGAAATGATTGGAACGGCGGAGCTGTGGGAATATGCAGCCACACTCGCACGTCACACCTACGGAGACACCTACAACACATTGGGGCAAGACATGCTGGGCATGGTTTTGCGAGAGCCCATCGGCGTCGTAGGCATGATCACGCCATGGAATTTCCCCCTTTTGATTATTAGCCAGAAGCTTCCCTTTGCGCTTGCTACGGGCTGTACTGCTGTAATCAAGCCAAGTGAATTAACGCCGGGCACAACCCTTCGGCTTGGCAAGATTCTTCAGGAAGTGGGTATCCCCGAAGGCGTCGTCAATATTGTGACTGGATTTGGCGATCCTGCCGGCGCACGCATCGCAGAACATCCTGACGTAGACATGATTTCGTTTACTGGATCTACTGCCGTAGGCAAAAGAATCGTGGGTGCTTCTCAGGGTAACCTTAAAAAGGTATCCCTTGAACTGGGTGGTAAAAATCCGCAAATCGTTTTTTCAGATGCTGATCTCGAAGCCGCCCTCGACGCGGTTGTGTTTGGCGCGTACTTCAACATGGGCGAATGCTGCAATGCCGGCAGCCGACTCCTCGTACAAAGCTCCATTGCAGATCAGTTCACAAACAAAGTACTCGAAAGAGCCAAAACAGTACCTGTTGGTGATCCACTCGATCCCGCAACCAAGGTTGGTGCGATTGTCAATCAGAACCAATTCGACAAAATTTTTGAATACATCGCCCATGGTAAAGCAGAAGGTGCTGAACTCAAACTAGGCGGTGGAGAAATTGAAACCGAGTCAGGCCGATTCATTGAGCCAACGGTATTCACAGGAGTAGCGCCCGAAATGGATATCGCAAAAAACGAAATCTTTGGTCCTGTGCTTTCTGTGATTGAGTTTGACACGGTCAGTGACGCAATCAGGATTGCCAATGACACATTCTACGGCCTGTCTGCCGGTGTATGGACGCGCAATATTGATCAGGCCTTCCAGGTCAGCAGAAATGTGCGTGCCGGCACCATCTGGATCAACTCTTATATGGATGGCTATCCTGAACTCCCCTTCGGCGGCTACAAAGAAAGCGGTCAAGGCAGAGAACTGGGCCGCTTCACACTAGATGAATTCTGCGAGCTAAAAACCATCCAGCTCCACATGGGCCCCAGGACCAACTGGTGGCACAGGGAGGAGGACGAGTAGGGAGTTTCGAGTGCCGAATGGCGATTTCCGAGTGGCGAGTGGGTTAAATGAAGAACGGGTGTTGAACGAATTAGATAAATCGTTCAACACCCGTTTTTTTATTCGCTGTTCAGGTGAGCGTTCTTCTCCTGATTGCCACAGGTTCTCACCAACAACAACCCTAAACATTGAACCCTAAACCCGGAACGCATCAAAATGTACATTTTTGATGCTACAAATCCACCTCTTGCTTCTTCAGGAGAAACATGCCTTCGCCGCGGCTACTTACGGCGATGATGCCGCTCTTGAAGTATGGATAATTACTCCATGACCCACCGAAGCCGGCCTCGTCTTCTCCGAAGGGTACCGTATCGAAGTGGGCTGTTTCAACAGGGTTTTCAGGATCAGTAATATCCAGAATTCTCAAGCCGGCCTGATAATTCGATTGGTACATCAAATTATCCTTGATATACAAGTTATGGTCACTTGCTTTTGAATCAAGCATGAACTCTTTGACCAACACAGGATCATCTAATTCACTTACATCCCAAATCAGTGTTCTTGTCTGCTCGACTGAGCCATTCATTTCATCCAGCTCATCGTTCATGTAGAAATACTTCTGATCTTCAGTCAACCATCCCTGGTGCGTGTACGCTAAATTCGGATAGGTTGTGCTGGAAATCGTCGCAGGGTTCTCTTTATTAGAAACGTCAGCAATGATAAAGGAACCACCATTTGAGTTTAGACAAACTTCTTTGCCCTGAAAGTTCACATCTGGGCCGCGATACACAACACACTGCGAATCGTGCGTTCCGCCGGCACCCTCATGGCTGTAGCAACCAGCAAACTTGGGATTCGCAGGCTCCTGAATGTTGATCATGTGTAACTGACCTCCACAAACAGTACCGCCGGCGCGGTTGCCAACGGCATAGGCATACCCCGTTTCCTCATTGATCACAATGTTGTGCGTACTGTGAACACCGTCGTAACGAGCTGTTTCATCAAAATCTTTCGGCATTTCAGATGCATTTACATCGCGCAATTGCGTGAGATCGAAGATTTGCACACCATGCTCGCCGGCGCCATCAGCAACGACATATGCATGATTTTTATACACCTTCACATCCCGCCATCCACTACCTGGCGAGGCAGCCGTTTTCATCAGCTGTCCTACATATACAGGATTGTAAGGATCTCCGATATCGATGAATGCGACACCATCTTCTCTCCCCTGCAGCACGTATTCAACACCGGTTTCCGGATCTTCCCAGCCCCAGATGTCTGTCATTTTCGCGCCACGATTGGGAGAAATTTCACTCCGGGACATAAAGGAAATCATATCCACTTTGTCACAAGCAAAATGGCTGGCAGATCCTTCTTCGCAGGTGACCTTTTCTCCTTTTACAGACATTAAGTGCGCTACTTCACTGATAAGCGACGTGGTCATTTCCCACGCCCCCATAGCTTCCGACTTATAAACGGTGGCAAGCCCTTCTTCATAATCTGCCCTTGGAGAACCTACAATCGCCATCCCTTTATGCGCGGCGAGGCCAATACCAAATCCAGGGGCACTGCGGTCATTCGCCGGGCGGATCGCGTGCATGGCATCCCATCCACCGTCCATTCCTTTCTGATAGGCGTACACCATGCCGGCTGTATTCGAAGCAATCAGCACACCATCAGCCATAGCCAACTGTCTACCAAAGCCGCCAGAGCGTGCTTTTTTCTCGTACAATTCCAGTTGACTAACCTGGCTCCATTCTGACTTGCCTTCCATCACCTCAAACCCAAACACAGCGCCAGAACCTTCAAAGCGAGGCGCACCAACAAACAGCTGACCGTTCATCAAAGCCACGTCAGAGCCAAAAGCACTTCTAGCAGCAAGCTCAGCATTCGGCGCAACCATTGCGCTTTCCCATGCACCAGACGAAGCGTTTAGTGTATAAACATACGCCGCTCCCTTGTTTTCATTTCTACCTGGTACGCCAACCACAATATGATCTCCTTCGCCTGCAATTGCATAACCATACCCATCCTGGGCGGGTTCTTCGGCGGTAAGTTTAGCAACCTCCTCCCAGTTCATGCCGTTCTTTTTGAAGACATGTATGGTCCCGGACAATGCATTTTCGCTTCGGGGTGCTGTGCGCAGCCCTAATTGAGGCTTGACAAATGAAGTGACCACGATGTGATCTCCAGCCATCGCAATAGCCTTGGAGCGATATCCGCCGCGAGCAGCTGCACCTCCAAATTCCATCCCTTCTTTCATACCAGAAGGTTTGACAATACCGGTCTCTTTCCACATACCGTCGGCAGTTTTCTCAAAGACGTATACACTACTGGCACCCGGTGCGCCGACGAGCAGCGTTGAACCGTCTGTGTAGAGAGAGCGTCCAAAGAAATCGCCTATATCACCATTGGAAGCCTGCATTCTTTCAGCCTCCATCCATTCTCCATTTTCGCTCTTTGTGTACCTGTAAACTGTACCTGCCGGCTCATCTCCACGCGGCCAGCCAACTGGCGCTGAACCAACAAAAATATCTGTATCAGATGCAGCTAACGAACCACCAAAGCCAAGGCCTGTGGCAGCTTCGATGCCCTGTATTTTTTGCGCATGCACAGCGGTGACAGAAAATAATATCATCAACGCCAAAAACGCGGTTTTTCGATAAATCATGGTGTCTTGGTATAGTACCTGAAAACGATTGTAAGAATACTAAGTGGCGTCACGGATTCGTAACTCGTTCCGAGTTTAACGTTCAAGGTTTGGCATTTTTATGCAAAAACCTGTAACTCACAATCAAAATCTGACATGGCGCTTGCGGCCATTCGACTTTTATCTGTGTTTGCACTTAGTCCTTCGACAAGCCAAGAATGACGTCTATTGCACCCAATCCTGTAAACTTGTCAGTGTAGTAGTAATGATAAGGTTTTGCGTCAAGAAAAATCACCAGATACAAATATACCCTTGTAAAACCCATGTAAATTCACCACATGAACTCACAAACTTCTCCGGGCAAAAGAACTTCAAGTGTGGCAATGGAAATAGTATAAACCTGGAAAAAGCACTCATCCAGGGTTGCTCAAGCACTATAACGCTGAAATGAGAACTCCCAGGGAAAATCCAAATACACCGCCCAATGTCCCAATCCAGAGATTTCTGCGCGTGCGCCCTTTGAGGCTTTTCTCAGTGAGTTCAACTGCCGAGGTCAGCTGTTTATCAAGCTGATTGATTTGCTCGTTTAGTTGTGTATTGGCGGCTTTATAATTCGCAACCCGTTGCCCCTGCAAATCCACAATGTTTTGAAGTTGCTGGTACTTGGCCTTGTGAATTGAGTCTAGCGTCTGCCACTGTCCGTCCCTGTGCTCATAGTTTTTGATCTGTAAATCCAGTGTTCTCAAGATTTCCATACCCGGGATAAACACTGCTTTTTTGAACACAACAACCGGATAGTCTCTGCTATCTGTCATTGAGGCCGCCAATTGCAACAGACTGTTTCTATTTCTTACATCTATGTATTCAAAAGACACATTGCTAGAGTCCCCAACAGAGAACGACTCAACTTCTTTTGAAAAATTACTTACGTTGGCTGACAATGCACTCTGGCCTTGAATCAGATTTGAAAGCAATCTATCCGCCTCATCCGGCGTCAGCGTTGCAATCAAAGAATCCGCCGAGGCTTTATTCAACACGCCCAACAATGTATCAGGCTGTTCAGATCTGACCAATGTGCCTGCGTCTACAGGTTGCTGCACATCCTGAGCCTTTACTAACTGGGTCGAACCCAGCAGCAAGAACAATCCGGTCAAAAAAATACTGATCGTTTTATGTATAGTCTTCATGATGGAATGCCGGATGTAATCTTTATAAATCGGAATATGGAAAGTTTTCGAGGCGACTTATTGGCCACCGGAAATCACTTCACCCGCAGACGGAGTTACGGTCAATCCTTCTGAGCCTGTAATGCGCGTAAGATTTTGATCAATGCCCTCTTGCAACAACTCAATGTTGTCTCCAAACTTTGCTATTTGCTGCGAGGTGTACTTTTCTTCAGCGTTTAAAATATCTATGTACGTACGCGCGCTGTCAATTCGGCTTAGCAACAGTTGGTCTCGCTCTGCGGTTAACCTGTTGATCTCGCCAACCTGTGCGATGATCTGCTCTTGCTGATCGCGAATGACATCCAGTTCACGCTTTAATTCTTTCTTCCTTGCCCCTTCGCCGCGCAAATAAATGCCCGAGAAGAATACGGCAACAATCAAGGCGATGAGGCTGATGTAGTTATTGTTCATAAACTGCCTGTCCTGATAGTTTCTCGATCAATACTCAGTTGCTAAAAAACAGCCGGCCATTTTGATTCACCGCATTTTGCTGCCGCCTTCGCTGATCTGCCAATCGTTGCCTTTCCCGATCAGACGCTTCCAGATCTGCCCGCGCGATGCGTTCTTTTTCATTAAGCTGAGCCAACACCGAATATGCCAGACCAATTTCTTTAATCAATCTCGCATCCTCTTGCTCAAGCCTCACCTGGATTTGCTCAACCTCGACAAGAGACGCTGCCGTCATTTCTTTAATTTCTCTCAGCTCTTCTTTGATTTCTTGCGTCCTGATACGATCACCCTGCAGCATTGAGCCGGCAAAAAATGTCGACAACACCAGTGCTCCCAAGCTCAAATAGCTCGGATTTGCCAACAAGGTTGTGAGGAGTGCATTCATTATCTTGGTCCTATTTCAATACTACGGGTCTAAAATTCGTGATACGAAACCAGTTGCCCATTTCGAGTAGCCGCTCCCTGAAGTATACCCCTGTCCCATCTGACTGACTGCCCCGAATACCAGAGCTCGTATTGCCCTCAACGGTCTTGCCTTTATGGCCTTCCCATTCCCGCACAAATCCTATGTGCCCTGAGGTGTCATCTGGATTCTTTTTACTTTTCCAGATGACCATCGTACCCGGCTGAATGTGAGCCGCGACACCACGTATTACAACGCGAGCCGGCACATCAACATTACATTCAGCCCTGTTCAATGCGAGGCTTTTTGCGCACATATCTGCTTCAAACTCTCCTTTCTTCACAAAATGCCTGGCTCTTGCAGAACGTGTTTGGGGCGTTCGTACATTGCCGGCTTGTTGAAGACAAAAGGAAGTAAAAGCGGCACAATATGGTGCGCCGGTACCATCGCTATTAAAGGGCTCAGCCAATAACGCCGACAACCAACCGTCTATCTCTGGAGATCTATTATTCGGATCTTCTACCACCCCCCCTTCTAAAGCTTCAGTAGTAGGGTCATCAGCAAACCCTTCGGCAATGGTGAGATGGGCTGGGGCTGCCGGCGCCTCCTCGATGGCGATTGCTGTAGCTTCAAGCAACGGCTGCCCGACAAAAGTTTGTATTTGCTCAAATTCCACTTCTGCCAAAACAGAAGCATCCGGGTCTACAAATGCTGAATGTAAATCTGGTTCTTCTACAATAAACCGTGGCACATTATTAATTTGCTGAGCGAGTTGATTCAACTTGTTATTTACCGCGATAATTTCGGCACCAAGCACATCAATGGAGTCGCGCGCAAGAGAATCTCCTCTGTTTAATATCCTGATCTCGTCTTTTGCAAACGCAATTTTCAAATTCAACAAACTGTCTTTTATTGCAGCCGTGGTATTAATCTCGTCGACAAGGTCGTTGATTTCGGCCTGCCGCATCTCAATTGCTTTAAGTTCGCGCTTTATCTCTTTCTTACGGGCGCCTTCACCCCTGAGATAAATACCCGAAAAAAACACGGCCACAATCAAGGCAATCAAATGTATGTATTTGCTATCCATCTGCTATGCTATTTGATTGCGTATCGATAAGATTTGTCCAGATTCTTGAGGGGCAGAAACGGATGAGAATAAATCATCATACTAATTCAACACGACAGAAGTAAAGTGCGTAATCCTGAACCAGCTCCCAATTTTGAGATCTCGTTCGCGAAGATACACACCGCCGCCATCAGCCTGATTACCCACCACACCTGAGCTCGTATTCGCCTCGACGGTTTTGCCTTTCTGCCCGGACCATTCTCTTACCATGCCTATATGGCCTTTCCAATCCTGAGGATCTCTGTTACGCTTCCAAATAGCCAACGAACCAGGCAAAATGGGGGCTGTACCACGTTGTACAACCCGGGCCGGGACCTCTACATTACACTTGGGAGAAGCCATTGCAAGGCTCTGAGCACACATGTCTGCATGAAAGCTGTCATTCTGGATAAACTGTCTGGCGCCGGCAGAACGGGTCTCCGGTAGCTTCACATCCTCTGATTCCGTCAGACAAAAAGAAACGAACGCAGCACAATAAGGCAAACCAAGGGGCACCCCCAGTGCTGACAACCAGCCATCAATCTCCGGAGAACGATTACTGGGATTTTCAACAACACCGCCTTCCAGCACTTCTGTAGTGGGATCATCAGCAAAGCTTTCGGCAATCTCCAAATGTTTGGGCATGGCCGGCGCAGTCTCCAGGGCAGCAACTGTAGTATCCAGCAAGGGCTGCCCCATAAAAGACCGTATCTCTGCAAAATCCCTTCCTTGCTCTACAGATATATCGGGATCCTCAAAAGCTGAATGTAAATTTGTAGCAGAAACATTGCTTACAAAATGAGACGCCTGACTATCTACCTCTCCCTTCGTTGAGCAGGCCAGATTAAGCAGTAGAAACACAAGCAGCAATGATAATCGCATATCCCAGGAAGAAAATAGCTAATGGTAGATTTTTCTGTTTAATAATCTCATCCACAGTATCCACATCATGCAATACCAATAAATCAAACAGATAATACAGAGCAAGTGCTATGGTCACTTTTGCAATTGCAGCAGCAAAGGCAGAGAATTCGATGGCATAATTAAACGTATACCAAACACCGCCGAGCGAAATCACAAGCAGTATGATGAAAAACTGCCAGTATTTAATGCCTCCAACTGCTTTTTGAACTTTACTCATTATCTATTTACCTCGAATATAAGTGGGTGGTAAAACCAACAACCTCAGTGCCGTTTGATGAATTTAACCCGTTTCGGCCCATGATGCCAGTGGAAGGCGGGAAATTAGTGTAATTGGGGGGTATAGGAGTCTGTGAGTCAGTAAGTCGGTACGTCAGTAAGTCGGTACGTCAGTAAGTCCGTTAGATTAAGGCGTGGACGCATAGCGTGGACGGTTTGCTCACCGCAGACATTTCCCCATCAATTCAGATTTAAAGGTAAGACAGAGACCCACAGACCATACTGACTCACAGACGTACCGACTCACAGACTCACAGACTCACAGACTCCTACGCCCTCAGCTCTGATTGTACTTCAGAATCGTCTCTTTATCAAAACTCTCCTCAATCACCATATCACACTTTCTGCAGATGAATTTTATACTTTTGGGGGCGCCGGCGCTAAGCCCCATAAACACGCCCATAACAAAGCTCCAGCCAGAATACTGAGCTTTGGGAGAGACCCAGAAATGGTCCCGGGCATGTCCGCATTTGCAGGTTACTTTCTTCTTATCCGGATTCATATGCCCGAGCGTTTATGTTCTGTCTGACGAGAAGTCAGATTGCATTCAACTTAATTTGCCCATTCGTATCTCAACTACTGAATATAGTTTCAGAGCGAGCGTGTCCCCAGAGGTATACATCAAATTTTCCTTATTGAAATTTCCTTTATCATATCAGATATTCAGAAAAGAATGGACGCATACTGATTGACAGCCGTCTGATCATTCATTGCACGTATTGAATACATAACCCGAAACAAGCTAGAGGCATATGCAAACCTCCTTTGATTTTGTAATTATTGGCACCGGCGCCGGAGGCGGCACGTTGGCATATGCACTGAAAGATGCCGGCGCCAGCGTACTCCTGGTTGAACGCGGCGACTACCTCCCGCAAGAGCCGCAAAACTGGAGTCCGCAAGACGCCTATTTCAAAAAACGATATAAAACCAAAGAGCTTTGGTACGATAGCGCAGGGGCGTCTTTTCATCCTGGCGTGCATTACTTCATCGGAGGAAACACAAAACTTTATGGTGCGGCGCTTCCCCGGTTTAGAAAGGAAGATTTTGAGGATCTCGAACATGAAGGAGGTATTTCGCCGGCATGGCCTTTTTCCTATGATGACCTGGAGCCTTATTACGCACAGGCCGAGAAAATCTACAAGGTGCACGGACAGGCAAACGACGATCCAACGGAGCCTCCAAGATCCGGAGACTTCCCCTTTCCGCCTGTACCTCACGAATCGTACATAGCTGATCTTGCAGACCGGTTACAGCAGCAGGGATTAAATCCTTTCTATTACCCAATGGGTATCGATCTAAGGGAAGGAGGTGCCTGTGTAAGATGCAAAACATGCGACGGTTTTCCCTGCATGGTGCTCGCGAAAAGTGATACAGATGTGTGTTGCGTAAGGCCGGCACTGGAAAGCAAGAATGTCTCCTTGCTGGCAAATACATATGCGAGAAGGCTCTTAACAGATCCGCAAGGCAAGAAGGTGGTTGCGTTAGAAATAATGCACGAGGAAGAGATAAAAGAAATTACTGCAGGTACCTTCATCGTATCCTGCGGCGCAGTAAACAGTGCAGCGTTGTTACTGAGATCAGCCAGTGACAAACATCCTCTGGGACTGGCGAATTCTTCCGATCAGGTCGGAAGGAATTATATGGTGCACAACAACTCTGCTCTCGTAGCCATCGACCCGCGCCGGCGCAATGATGTTGTATTTCAGAAAACCCTCGCGATAAACGACTTTTATTTGAACGGACCTGACTGGCCCTATCCCCTGGGCAATTTACAGTTATTGGGCAAAGTTCAAGCGCCCATGGTTGCGGCTGCGCGGCCTTACGTGCCCCGCCCGATTCTGAAAGCCATGACAAGCAGAAGCATCGACTGGTGGGTGATGTCTGAGGACTTACCGGAATACGAGAACAGGATCAGCATTACAAATGCTGGCAAAATTCAGGTTCACTGGAAGCCGAATAATGTGGCATCTCACCGCAAACTGGGTGAGCTAGCCACCACCATGCTCAAAGATGCCGGCTACCCTTTTGTATTTATTGAGGAGATGGGTATCGAAACAAACTCACATCAGTGCGGCACCATTAAAGCCGGCAATGATCCTGCTACTGCTGTACTGGATGAATACTGCAAAGCGTACGACATGGACAATCTTTACGTACTGGACAGCTCATTCTTCCCGTCTTCTGCAGCCATGAATCCAGCACTAACCATCGCTGCACAGGCTTTAAGGGTCGGAGAAAAGATGCTGAATTGAGTAACAGATTCGCTATCGCTTTCTGTTACTCGTTCCGGGTTTAAGGTTCAAGGTTTTTCATGAAAAAAGCTGTTCTAACAGACTTGTCAGTACTTTGGCACATTGCTGTCAATTTCATCACTCCATGCCAGCGTACCGCCAGATAGGTTGATG
>JBGCEN010000231.1:0-10555 GCA_045106435.1 Rhodothermales bacterium | reverse complement strand
GCCGGTGTTGGTCGCACGGGATCGTGCCGGCGTAACGATGGATTGCGTACTCAAGGCAATGAATATGAGGACCCTGTCTGCGGCGCTGAAGCCGTTCTTGGCGAAGGATGTGGTGCTTTGCACTGACGGCAGCACCGCCCTGGCCGGTGCAGAACGTCAATGCCTACCACAGCCGACTCAAAGGCTGGGTCTACAGGTTTCGCGGCGTAGCAACCTGCTACCTGGCAAACTACCTGAGCTGGTTTCGCGCCCTCGACCGCGAACACGGCAATAGCCCGAAACCCGCTCAGTGGCTCGCTATGGCGCTTGGCGGGGCGGCTTAACAACACGGTTTGCGAAAAGAGCCAAAAAATAATACATATTTTAGTGGTTTTGCCATACATAGCATGGGACTGACAACAGCACTGTTATGGTAACAATGGCTGATAAACCCTATCAGTCAGAGGTGAAGTACTTTGAATTTATGTCAGATGTACCTGAAAGTGGATTGTCTGCTATGGGACTGAAAGATATTAATGGCGATGGTGCGGTAATCAGGTGCTGGATGTACAACGCACGTATGCCTGACGGCATACAAAACAAAAATTTGGTTTAGAAATAAACGAGAATGCTGTCGAGTATATGAATACAGACTTAAAATACCGGGAAAAATAAACCAAAAGTATTGTTGGTTCCAGAGAGCTAGAGAAGCAGGAAATGATTTTGCAAGTTTTCCTGCTGTATTTGAAGTTCATTGTAAATAAAAATCAAGATTCAAATTGAATAAAAAGTATAGGTTCATCAGTCCATGAAGAAAGTAATAACATTCATTTTTTTTTGCATCCAATTATTAATAAATAATTGCGTATTTGCCCAGGTTCTCTATGAGTCTGAACCCAATAACACTCCCGCACAAGCCAACACCTTTTCAGGTCCAGCCAACATCATGGGCTCAATGGAAGCCGGAGACCAGGATGGCTTCATGTGGTCAGTCTCTGATGTCGATGCACAGTACTCCTGGAGTTTTGAACTCACGGGTATTGCAGGTGCACTGACAAAAGTAGAATTTTTTCTACTCACTTTTACTGACGATGGCAATGAAGTTGTCAACACTGAAAAAATCTACAAGTTTGGCAGCCGTGACGGTTCTCGTCCGGTGCTGCTAAATGATCTGATTTTTGAGCCTGGTGACTATTTTATCGGCATAGCCCGTGCTGGAGGAAAGAAACAGTCACAGGGAGTGTTTGCGTCAGGCAGCCTTGATCTGTCTACAATGAGTAAAACAGCAGAAGACGCTGGTAATGAGACTGCAGATGCTGAAGCAGTACCCCCACAATTACAGTATCGACTCAATGTCACAAAGGGCAAGAAGTTAAATGCCCGGTCCCTGACTGAAAACACGCAGGATAAACCGCTCATGCTGCGTACCGCAGGTCATTACAATTTCTATGCAGAGGACCCGAAAACCTGGGCCAGGCTTGAGGTTTCTGAAAAGGCCAGCCAGCAGCGCTGGGAACTATCAGGACGAACAGCGATTGGACGCAAGTTTTCTGTCACTCTGAACGATGCCAATGGAAAGAAACTGACACAGGCGACTACTGATCAGTCCGGCAAGTTTTCTCTCCCGGACCTTGGTCTGGAGAAAGGAACCTACCCGCTGGAGCTTGAAGGCAAGGATGCGGGCGTTATTCGTACACTTGCCATCCGAGCCACCGGGCAGCGTGTTGAAGGTGATGAGGCGGAGCCGAATGACCAGTGGAGGTTGGCAAACCGGGTAGATTTATCAAAGCCTGTCCGTGGCAGCGCGGGCAAAGATAATGATTACGACTATTTCCGCTTTAATCTTTCCGAAGAGGATGCAGGCAACACTCAGCAGATCCGGCTGGATGGTACTCAGGGCATAAAGTATGAGCTCTGTCTGTACGACGAAAATAATGAAGAGATGCAGTGCCGCACAGCGAACTCTGTCATTGAACTGGCTGATCTTTCATTAAACGCAGGGGATTATGGGTTATCCGTTGCACGCAGCAAGAAGGATGCGGAGTACACCCTCAGCATGGAGCAAGGGGAGACATTTAAACCTATCCGGGAAGCCGAGCCGAACGACAAATTCATGTTTTCTTCTGGCATGAATGCGAAAAGGATAGTAAAGGGCAAGTTCGACGGCAAGGATACGGATATCTATCACTTTACCGTCTCGGGTGAACCACAGTTATGGCGAATTCAGACGGTGGGTGACGGTGTCTCGCGCATATCGCTGCTCGATGCGAAAGGCAGTACGATCTCTCAGCTTGATGTGGCCGCTGGTTTGCGGCGTGCACGTCTGTCAAATCTGTTTCTCCTGCCGGGCTCGCATCATGTGGCAGTGAATGGAACGGATGGATCTTATGTACTGAGGATATTACCTATAGGTCCGCCAAACCCGGATTTTGAACGGGAGCCCAATGACGACCCAAGCAGGGCTCAAACCATCCGGTTCGGCCAAACAAGATTCGGCTTGCTGGAGAACATGTCTGCGGATGACTACTACCGGTTCCTGCTGACAAACGATGAACATATCCGCTTGACGGTGACTCCACCGGCAGATGGCCAGATTATCGCCAAGATATCAGGTGATAATGTAAGTGTCCTGCGCAAAGTTCCTGATATCGGCAAACCAGCTATCTATGAGGGCCTGTTCCCTCCCGGTGATTACAGCCTCTATCTTGAATCAAGGACACCAAGTGACGCCGAGTACACAATTAAACTCGAAAGACTGGCACGTTTCGCCTGTGCCAAAGGATGTGAACCACCGGGTGTTGCTGTTTACCCGGTTGAGCGGGGAGAACTTCCTGTCTCTCTCAATATTGAATCAGAGTCAGACAAAGTTGCGGCCTACCTGAGGTACGGTCAGACGCTGGCGGGTAATCTGTCACTATCCAATCAGACAGATGCTGAATTTAACGTAAAACTCGAGTATGCAAGCAGTGATTATCGCTGGAGGATCAGGCCTGAAAAACAATCGTTGCCAATCCCGGCAGCGAGTAGAGTGACCGTCCCGTTCACGATACATATACCAAGGGATGCCTGGGCTAATCATTCGGTGCGTGTCAGCGTGCGGGCCTATGATGACAAGGGTTCTCAGGTTGAGACTTATAAGGATATCGACGTTGACGCCGAGAGTGATGCTATCGGGCCAGTCTGGGACTGGCCTGTTCCTGATGAAATCCTGGGTGGTGTGAATGTTGCCTGGAAGGAGTTGGGTGGGAAAAGAATACCCTTTGACAATGAAACGAAAGAGGGTGATGTACCCGACCTGGGACATTATTTTCATCAACTGTTTGACAATCAATCTACACTGGGTGAAGGTCTTGCTCTTCGCGGTGCCCGCAAACTGGCTGAAGTCCCTGTTACAGTTGAACTGGCAGGTGATCATCCTGTAGAAGTGGCTGGAATCATACTGAATCCAATGGGGCGGCGTTCTGTCATAAATTCACTCTCCACATTCGAACTACAGTTGTCACTAGACGGTCAAGCATATCAAACCGTTTTGAAGGATAGGTTGCAGCCGCAGATGATCGATCAGTCCTTTACTCTGGAAAACCCTGTATCAGCCAGTTTCGCCAGATTGCTCCTGTTATCTTCACAGAATGAAGAAACTTCAGGCCAGTTGGTGCTCGGTGAATGGAAAGTTATCGCCAGCCCGGGACAAGATATATCCAATGGAGAAGGATTCAATATTACCAGGCCAGAGCTCGGTGGCCATGTCGTGTGGGCCAGACCCAGGGCTTCCCGAGACAGGGATTCGGTCATTTTGACAGAAAAGGCCGATAGCAAACCGGTAGACATCAAGGCCGGACAGCAAGTTGAATGGGTGATTGGGTTTCAGGACGAGCGCGCTGCCAGAATTACCCGCATGGAGTGGGTGGCATCGAAAAAGGCAAAGCCGGAACAGCAAATTAATCGAGTAAAAGTGTTCACTTCGGTGAATAGCCCGGTGGGTCCCTGGGCATATTTAACGGACTGGGATGTTAAAGCAAATCAATCATTGGAACTTTCCCTCGATAAGCCTGCTTGGGCCCGTTACGTAAGATTCTCCGCAGAAGGCAATAGTAAGCGCACTTCACTGATATTCCCTGATACCTTACGTATATTTGAACAGGCTGCAGATGAACAATACCGATCAATTATCGGTGAATGGGGCAGTGGGTCACGTGATGGCATCTACGAACATCTTGCCGGGATTAATCTGTCTACAGAAACAGAGAAATTTTCTGCTAACAACAGCAGGGCGGCAGCCAGTACTCTTGAATACGGTCAGCTGACAAAAGGAAAAGTGGCACTGGCGCGTGAATCAGACTGGTACAGCGTCACTATCCCTGATGCCCGGAACACGCTGATGTTAGAACTGGCTGGCGATCCTACCGTTCGCACCATTTTGACCATCGAAGACGAAAATGGCAGTGCTGTCCCGGTGCGACGAAGCCGTGGGGAATTCAATAGCCATAGTTTCAAAGCCACTGTTAAGCCTGGTGGAAAATATTTTATAAAAGTAGAGGAACCTCCACGTTCCGTAGCCTTTGTCTGGGATAATAGCGGTAGCGTCTCCGGCTATAGCCCGATGATTTACAATGCGATCAGCAGCTATGTCAGTGGCGTCAGTCCAGGAATCGATGTCGCGAATATGATGGTGCTGGGTGGAGACTTTTTGCTCAAAGACTGGAGTGGCGAGCCTTATATCCTGCAGTCTGCCTTGAATGATTATAAGCGTGGTGACAATAGCAGCGATGCCGAGACAGCTCTCATTCGCGTGACGGAAGCGTTAGCCGGTCGATCTGGCACCAAGGCTATTGTGTTGATTACAGATGCCGAGACGGGACGCAATGATGAAGCCCTCTGGCCGCTGTTCAGTAAAGTTCGCCCACGAATATTTGCTATCAGGGTAGGTTCATCGCACGGAGTAGCGGAAGACCTGATGCAGTACTGGGCGAATGTGAACGACGGGTTTTACGATAACCCGTTGACGAACAGCCAGATGGGCATAGCTTTTGATCGTGCAAAAACAATGCTGCGCCAGCCTGCTTCTTATACACTGGAAGCTTCGACGACTTTCGAGGACGCACCCGGGCCCGGTACGCTACGTGTCCTCAGCAAGGAAAAAAGTACCCGTCATGGCGCTGTGGAACTGATACTTGATGCCTCCGGAAGCATGCTGAAAAGAGTGGATGGCAAGCGGCGCATCAACATCGCTAAAGAAGTGCTCACTACAGCAGTAACTGAGATTATTCCGGCAGGTACGCCGCTAGCGCTGCGCGTATTCGGTCACAAGACCCCGAATTCCTGCCAGACTGATCTCGAGATCAAGCTGCAGCCACTCAACCCGGCCTCAGCCGAGAAAACAATCAGCAAAATCAATGCAAAGAACCTGGCAAGGACTCCGATCGCAGATTCTCTGGCAAAGGTGGAGGCTGATCTAAAAAAAGCGAAAGGTAACAAGATTGTCATTCTTGTCACAGACGGAGAAGAAACCTGTGAGGGAAAACCAGCTGACGTACTCAAAAAGCTGGCTGACAAGGGCTTTGATGTCCGTCTCAATATAGTCGGATTCGCGATTGATGATGCTGATCTCAAGCGCCAGTTTGAAGGCTGGGCTGAGCAGGGTGGCGGCAGGTACTTTGATGCCAGTGATGAGTCATCATTAAATCTGTCCGTGAGAAACGCCTTACGTACACCTTTCCTCGTTTATGATATGACGGGTGAACTGGTTGCTCAAGGCGTTGTTGGTGGTGAGCCGTTGCAACTTGATGCCGGTTATTATCGGGTTAAAGTGGCTGGTTCATCACCTATTAGCTTTGACAAAATTGAGGTCATCGGTGAAAGGGAGCAGATTTTTGAGTATTAGTTCCCGTTACAGGTTCTTACTGCGTAAAATTGTTGTTTATATCGTCGCCTTCACCCTCTCCTGGGCTGGGATCGTACCCACCTTTGCTGTGGGGAGAGCAAAGCCCGTGCAGGGTAATGAGCCGGTTGCCAGAGCTGAAAGTTTTAACGCAGCAATGGAAAAGCTGTATTCAAGTATTAACCGCGCTGACTTCGATCTTGATGCCCTCATCGAGAGGCATGCTTACGATGTAGGAGAAATCATTTCTTTCGCCAGGGAAGCTATCCATTTCGAGCAATATCCTGGCCTGTTGCGAGGAGCACAGGGCACCCTGCTGAGCCGCGCAGGAAACTCACTTGACCAGGCGCTGTTGCTGGCTACCCTGCTCAAGAACAATGGAGAAGAGGCGAGAATTTTGCGGACAAATCTCTCTCCCGCCCAGGTTCAGAAACTGATGCCAGAGATTAATCCTTATGTTCAGCCGATAGCGACATTATCGCCTGAGGTAGAGGCTACGGCTGCGACAATCTCCGGTGACCAGACATGGAAGCTTGCAAGCCCGGAAATGATTGGTAATATCTTGAATTCAATCATTTCCGGGCTTGGAAAAGAAGGGATTTCGCTGGGAGATTCATCTGTACAAAAAGGCATCCTGGAAGAAGCCAGGGACTACTTCTGGGTCGAATACCGAGCCGGACCATCACAACCCTGGATTTCTGTTCATCCTGTCTTTACGAATACACCCGGAGAGTTCAACAAGCTGCAGTTCACTGAAGTACTCGGATCAAACATTGCGGAAGATTTACAGCACCGATTCCGACTCCAGGCGTTTATCGAGCAGAAGTCAGGATCGAGGCTTCTGGTTCATGAAATCATGGAACCGTGGGAGCGGCCGACGGCAAATCTTACCAATAAAAGTTTAAGCTTCTCCACGCTGCCTTCCGGGCTTACTCCCGACCTGCTTCTATCCGGCTGGGATGAGATCCTCGCGAAGAGCCGTTTCTTCATACCGTCTCTGAACGGGAAACCCGCCCCTGGCGGTAAAGCGTTCGATCTGGATGGCAACGCATTTTCCCTTGATGATATGAGCAAGGATGCTTTTGGTGCTGCACCACTGTTTCAAACCGTTGGAGGAAAGACTGAAAATGCCGCTGGTGCTCTAGGGTCGCTCGGCAACGGTCCAGATCGTGAATCCGACGTTGACCTGCAAACGCTGACTGCAGTATGGCTTGAATATACGCTCATCGTGCCTGGCGAACGTGAGCACACTATCCGCAGAATGCTGTTGGACAGGTTAGGACCAACTGCACGAGAAAAGAGTGATGTGTTTGCATCGGGCTCCACAGTTGACCCCCGAAGCGTGGTATCGGCAACGAGTATTCTCGTTACAGGCGGGGAGTATTCCAGTAACTTCCTGGATGAACAGTTCCTGAAATCGATGCAGTACAGCCATGATCTGGCAGCGTATCTGATAGCGGGCCATGGCGAACGAAAATCGTTAGGAAAAAAGTCAACTATCCTCGACTCAAGAGGCTGGACGCTACCCCAACTGGGCTTAACAGCAGCTACCCAGCGCTTACCCCTGGATGTCGGGTCAACGGTTTTTCGGTCTGCTCCCGGGGTCATCGTGGTTCAGTATAGATTGAATGATGACGATTCACTCCGGGGCATTGTCGATATAGTTACCAATTCGCGACGTGCTATGAAAATGGAAAAAGGGGTATTTACTTCTTTACCACAGCAGATAATGGCTCAAGGCATCTGGGAGACTATTGTTGAAGGTGTTGCGCTGACAAACCTGACAGGAAAGCCGGTGCAGCATGCACTCCATCGAAGCGCTCTTGAAAATAGTTCCTATACCATTATCAGTGAACCAGACCAGATTGTGGAACACGGCTGGCCACAGGATATTGGTGTACACATGCGGGATGATCTCGAACGAGGCTATACGTTGGTGGTACCTGTTGCGCATGCTCCAGGTCCAGGACATAAACTAGCATGGTGGCGAGTAGATCCTCGAACAGGGGAGAGCCTCGGCATCGACTCAGAAGGAAGGGGAGGGGTGACCCTTGAGCGCATGATTATTGGAGCAATTGCACTGGGGACTCTTACGGGAATTATACTTTCTCTTGTTGGCGAAGATTATCTGATATGCCGGCAGAAGAATCCAAAGGCACGGAGCTGCTGTATGGAAAAAAGGCGTAATAGAAAGTTTCTTAGCATTGCCAGAGGGGTTGGAGTGAATGCCTGGGTAAAAGCTGTTCATGAGATGGAAAATGTACGCATCGGGCAATGCGGTAGCAGCATACCGCCACGATTGCCTGCACCAACACGACCTTGATGAAAGGCTCTTGCACCTGATGTGGAATACTTTCACTCTGAATACTTACTTAATAACAGGAGAATTAGAATGAGAAAGTTAGTGTATTTTCTTCCAGTCATATTATTGACTGCATGTGGTGAATCAAATAACAGTGTTATAACGGATGGTAGATTCAAGGCTACCCTGGGTGAGACGAAGTTTGAAACTGCAGTGAAGTGTGGGCGCTTCGACAGCGATGATGCCTTTTTCTTCAACTCTGATAATGGAACTGCAATCAAGGATTCCGATGGAGATGGGGTCATAGTTGCGGGTAGTAGAGTAAAAATGGACAAGAAAGAAGGTCATATGCCTATGTCGATTGATGGGATGAGTTTAGAGATTACCGTGAAGGGTGAAAGCTACTCTGCTCCAATGACAATGCCGGGTAAGAAAAGTAATCAAACATGGACGAAAACAGCAAATGGAGTCACTGGTACTGATAAATTGTGGAAAGAAGATGATCCCACGGGAGAAGAATTTCCAATCACTTATGAGGTGGTTTGCACATGAGCAATCATCATCATAAACCAGCCTTTATCTGGCAGGGTTTTCTGATCTTGATGCTCGTTTCTCAACCCGTATTGTCTACTGACTATTCAACTATTATCTCCGAAGACTATTTACGCTCTGAATTTACATTCGGGCCTGGAGACAAGCTCAAATACTCAAAGTGTAAAAAGATGACCTACCCAGCATGTACCTATGTATGGGGTGTTGAATCAAGGAAAGATGCATCAAGGAAAAAATACGGGCTGGCGCCTGATGGGAACAAGCTGCAAGTCATCTATGCCCGGGCGAAAAGTCCAGAGGATTTTCAACGTGTACTGGCATCGTATTCAGATGCAAATAAAGTCGAGGATATAGATACAGAGGCCGTGTGGTCCGAAAAGCGTAAGCAACTTTCGTTGATCACAAAAGAGAATCTGATCGTACACATCAGTATCGATGAAAAAGGAGGGGGAAACCTCAGGGAAAAGGCAGTTTCAATAGCAAAAAATATACTTGATCAATTATAGGGAGACATGATCATGAGAAGAACTATTATGTTATTTTATACTTGAATGGCCGTTATGTATTCAGCGGTCAGTCGCATCCACTTCTCGCAAAGCCTGATTCCTCATTCACCAACAGGCCGTTTATGTTAAGGGTTGTAAGACGCATAAAGCGGTCCTGAAGCACTGAGGGGGAATCTGATTTTCGCCATCGTCAATCTGCTGTACAATCTGCCCCGATCAGACAGACCACCACGTTCTAACCACGCAGTGGGCTTCACTTGACCGGGCAATCCTTCAACCATCACAAAGAGAGTTACGAATGAAATCCACCAAGCTGCTGCTCACCACCCTGTTGCTTTTGTTCTCCACCGCCATCCGGGCTGAGCCTTTCTGGGGAGCCAAAACCTCCTCACCCGCCGACACCCCGCCAGAGGCGCTGCAGCAGGGAGAGTTCGTCTGGGAGAGCCAGGCGCAAAAAAAGGGACCCATCGCCATCGTGGTTTCGCTGCCGGAGCAGCGCGCCTATGTCTACCGAAACGGCGTACGCATCGGCTACACCACTGTCAGCACCGGTAAAAAGGGGCATCGCACTCCGACCGGGGTCTTTACCATCCTGAATAAAGACAGGCATCACCACTCCAAGACTTACAACAACGCGGCAATGCCCTATTCGCAGCGTCTCACCTGGGGCGGCATCGCCCTGCACGCCGGCGGCCTTCCGGGATACCCCTCCTCGCACGGCTGTGTTCACCTGCCCACGGTCTTTGCCGCGGACCTCTTCAAAATCACCGGCAAAGGGATGACCGTGGTGATCGCCGATGAAGCGTCGGCGCTTAGGGATATAACGCATCCCGGCATGCTGGCGCCTGTCGATTCCAGCGGAGAACCCATCGTCGAAGAGCAGCTGTCAGGTTGGCGCAAATTCGAGTGGCATCCGGAGAAGTCTCCAGAGGGTCCCGTCAGCATTCTCATCAGCAGCAGCGACAAACAGGCGCTGGTGTTCCGCAACGGTGTTGAGATCGGTGTCGCCAAAGTGAAAATCGATAGTATCGCAACACCGCTCGGAACCCATGCCTACATGGCGGTCGCAGGCGGGAGCGGATCCCCAGTCAAGTGGAAGGCTGTCGGGCTGCCGCGTCACGCTACGGAGTCGCCGGTCACACCCGACCTGCAGGCTATCGACCGCGTAAAGATGCCGCCGCGATTTGTCTCCGCCATGAAGCCGCTGCTGACGCCCGGCGTCACCATGATGATTACCGATGCGCCTATTCATCAGGACACCACCGGTTCAGCGCTCGATGTAATCATTGCCAATCATGGCGATCATGGCGATCAGGGCTGAACAAGTGTTACTTCGAC
>JBGCEN010000230.1:0-16479 GCA_045106435.1 Rhodothermales bacterium | reverse complement strand
GCAAAATGATCGTTGGCGCAACAAAAATCCAAGCAATAGCTCTATCAGAGAGACCTTTTATTTTGTGTGCCATTGGCGGCGGCGTTGCATTTGCAGCGCGATCAATAACTTTACCAGACATTTAATAACCCTAAATCTTTCGAAATTTTTGTGGTTGGGAGAGCCCCCCAACCACGTGTTCACTCATTCGTGGAGGAACCTGATTACAAGTACAAGACTATTTCTTGCCTTCGTCTTCAAAAACTTCGTTCCAGTCTTTTACAAGACCATCCAAAGCTTCTTTAGCTGTACCCTGCCCAGCAACAACATAGTTGTGAACACGCTCTTGCATAGGAAGCAACAGTGAAGCGTATGAAGGCTCAGCCCAGAAGTCTTTAACGATAGCCATAGAATCTAGGAAAGTTTGAGCATATGGCTGGCTTGCCGCAAAGCCTGGAGCTTCAACAACTGCGCGCATCGCTGATGCGCCGCCAACATCCCACCATTTTTTCTGTGTTTTTTTCTAATCAAACCACTTAATGTATTCAATCTCCGCATCTTTAGCTTCAGAGTTAGCAACAACAGAGATACCTTGTCCGCCTAACTGAGCAAACTGACCTGCTGGACCTGCTGGGTTTGCGAAGTAACCAGATTTACCGCTGCCAACCTTTGGATCAGCTTCAACTCCAGGCCAGATGAATGCGAAGTTCATTTGCATAGCAACTTGACCAGATTTGTAAGCGTCAATGTTTTGAGACATGTAAGCGTCTGATGCACCTGGAGGCGTAGACCCCTCATAAAGAGACTTATAATATTCAAGACCAGCAATTGCGCCATCCGAGTTTACAAAACCTTCGATGTCATAAGGCTTAGCAGGGTTTTCATACTGAAAACCATAGTTATAAAGAGCGTTTGTTACGCCCATAGTAATACCTTCTGAACCACGTTCGGTATAAATGGCAGCACCGTAGACTTTCTTACCATCAATCTCACGACCTTGGAAGAACTCACCGATTTGCTTCAACTCTTCAAGAGTTTTCGGCGCATCAAGTTTGCGTCCATGCTTTTCCATGAATTCAGCTTGAATTTCAGGGCGATCAAACCAATCTTTACGATATGTCCAGCCAACAACGTCAGCATAGGCGGGCAAAGCATAGTAGTTTGGTGTGTTCTTTGGCCATTCAGCATAACCAGTAACTGTCGCTGGCAAGAAGTCAGCCATATCGATTTTTTCTTGAGCGAAGAAATCGTTTAATTTGATAAATTGACCATTCTCAGCCGCACCACCGATCCACTGACTATCACCAATAAGTAAATCACAAAGTTTACCGCCAGAGTTTAGCTCGTTTAGCATACGATCTGCAAAATTTGGCCATGGCACAAACTCAAAACCCATCTTGTGTCCTGATTGCGCTTCAAATTCTTTACTTAACTCAACAAGAGCGTTTGCAGGATCCCAAGCAGCCCAGCAAAGTGTTAGCTCTTTGGAGTGTGACGCAGCGTTGACTGCAGTTGATGTTCCAACTGTTGCTGAAGCAACAAGTGCTATAGCGGCAGCTGAACTAAGTAGTTTATTCTTCATATCGGAAAACCTCCCAGTTAATTCTTACACAGAGCAACAATTGCCACCGTGATGTAACACATATAAATGAGGTGCGTACCTCATTGCAAGTCTTTTTTTAGGTGCGCACCTCAAAAAACTTGATTTTATGTATTTTTGAGCTAAAAAGAATATGTATTATATTGTATTTACAACGGCTTTTGATTGATGCGCCCAACTACTAAGGATTTAGCAACCGCCTCCGGTGTAAGCTTGGCAACCATAGATCGCGTCTTAAATGATCGCCCCGGTGTAAAGGCGAACACCATAGAAAAAGTTAATGCGGCAATTGAACGTATCGGCTTTGTTAGAAATATATCTGCGGCAAATCTAGCAAGAAATAAGAATTACAAGTTTTTATTCATTCTTCCTTCAATTGGAGACCTTTTCTTAAAGGAACTATTGTCCCAGATAAAAGCTGCAAAAGATGCTTTCTCCATCGAAATGATGTCTATCAATGTAAAACAAATTCAAGTAAACGACCCGCACGAACTCGCAAGCTTTCTTGGAAGTTTAGATCATGACGAAGTTGATGGCATTGCTATCATGGCACCTGAATCCCCTCAAGTACGTGATGCGCTAACGCGTTTGTTTGAGCGTGATGTGCATATAGTTCAACTGCTCTCTGGTAAATCAAATTCAGATTTCTCGCATTTTGTCGGCGTAGACAACCGCTCAGCAGGATCTACTGCTGGTGCTTTGCTGGGACGTTTTTCGAAAGACGCTTCGGGAAAAATTATAGTTATAGCCGATACGATGCTCGGCACAGATAGTATTCAAAGAAGATCTGGTTTCGATGAAGTGATTACCAATAACTTTCCGCAACTTTCCTCGCTTCCTTCTTTAGAAACTTATGGCGATCTGGAGCGAACAAACCAAGTCGTAAAAACGGTGTTTAAAAATCATACAAACATCACAGGGGTTTACATTTTAAGTTCAGAACCTAGATTATCTCTTGAGGCCATTAAAAAGTTTGCGAGCGAACAATCAATTACGATTATTGCACATGAACGCACTAGCTTCACAGAAGACGCGCTACGCAACAATATCATAGATGCCATTATCGCTCAAAATCCAGGGCATGCTGTAAGGAGTGCTATTCGAGTATTGAAAGCAAAAAGCGATCAGCGTGAATTGATGAAAGAGCAAGATGATATTCGAATTGAAATATTGTTAAAAGAGAATTTGTAATAGCAGAATTTTAAAACAGCCTATTTCAACATGCCAACCCACTAAAAATATAACGCAGTAACAATATAAATTTTATATCAACTTGGCATGGAATCAGAAGTTCTCCATCCTGTTCTAATACATCTAAGCATTCTCCTGCTTTAACATATCTGATAATTTAATATTCACTAAAGCGAGCCATCAATAAATGGCTTAGGATTGAAAGACGCATAACAGAATAGGTCAGAAGCAGCATTTAGAGATTTTTTAAGTTTAGTCGCTTTGTCCGCATCTCGGCCATTGACTTCATCTGGCAACGAGTGTTTCTAACGTCCGCTCATCTTATGACCCTAAAAACTGAACCTCCATTTTCTGTCTAACTTTGACGGTCACCTGGACGCCGTTCAATCTAGTCTGCGACACATTCAATTTTAGTAACTAAGGAGTCCAAGCAGACTAAGGGCGTGCAACTTCTGACCTAACGCCACGAATTCGCTCCAACAGTTCTGATTGTGAAGACGTAATTTTGTCAAAATCCACTTCCGAAATATCATCGTCACCCTTGCTAGCTGACGATTGACTACCTTTCTTATCGATCGACGGAGATAATAGATTTGCAGGTCGTGAGAATGCGAGCTTATCGGGCAGCGGATACGCCCCCATTTGTCCTTCAAAGATTGGGTTGAGAACTCGATCCTCGAAGTAGCGCACCTTCTGCGCGAGAACTGGGTTAGAATCTTGGATAAGCAAAACGCAATCATCGTTGGACAAACCACGCAGCTCCTCTGGGCGCAACAATCTAGCACCCTCGTCCCGTTCCTGAATATTACTTTTGCCAACCTGACCCATGGTCCACGATTTAGATCTGGACTTTCTGGTAAAATCCCCAATCGCCTTGGAGACGTAATCAGGCGTGTCGCTATCTGCCGGTGCCATGAATAATTGAAGGCGGCAGTTGGCGAGAAAGTTTAGAGCGCCATCAGGTCCGTATGCACTTCGTAGATTGGAGAGCGATTGAGCAACAATCATCATTCTTCCGCCATAGCTTCGAATGGTTGACATCGCGCCGCTCAAAGCCGTCATTTTTCCCAGCTGAGGAAACTCATCAAGCAGGAACAGAACCGGATAAGGCTCATCTGCCTGCGGCTCTGAACTCTGGAGAATGGCGACAGTTTGTTGAAACAACAATCGTATGACTGGTGCTAGAACCGCCAAGTCATTCGGGGCAACGATGATATATATGCTGGCAGGGTCACGCCTGAGATCATCAATTTTGAAGTCTGAGGTCTCTGTTGCTGCTCGTACCAGGCCATCTCTCCAAATCCCAAGGCCACCATCAAAGAGAACAGACATGTAGGCCGACAATGTCCGGTCAGCAATTCCGGCCATACGTTGATAAATCGATTTCGCTTCTTCAACTTTTGTTTCTGAAGCCAACTTTTTGAACATTTCATTGAAGTCGCCCCCTTCGCTCAGAAGGTCATAAATGGCCGCCATCGTGGGTGTTTCACGTTCAACGACTACCAATACGCTCGCCGCGAAGATTTGTTTGGCACTAACTAGAAACCCTTGAACATTGTCGCCGCTCATCACGATGAAGCTTTCAGCTATCCGTTGCGCTTCGGTGAATCTTCGTTCTAGTGGAAGCTTCAAAACACCATCCAATGGATTGAAACGGTGAGACTGGTACTCTTCATCTAACGGTGAAAAGCGATACACTTTGTCACCTTGAGATTGTCGTGCCCTCGATGTCGCTTTGAAATTTTCACCCTTCACATCCAGACAGATGACTGAGCCGCCATATGTAAGCAGCGTCGGAATAACAACGCCAACACCCTTGCCTGAACCCGTGGGCGCACAAATAAAACTGTGAGGAATATCAAGTGAGGTGATGAACTCACCCCTGTTCTTCGGACGACCAAGCTTGGCGTAGATTGGTCCGGATAAATCTTTTAATCGGACAGCCAATTTTGCTTTGATCAGCTCCTCTTTCGAGGCCCATCTCGCTGAACCATGGCTCGTCAAATGCGGGCGATACGACATGGCAATAAAACCAATCATTCCAAAAACGGCAAAGGACCCCATTATCATCAACCCAGTTTGAAAGGGTTCCTGAAGGTTGCCTACAACCCAAGGCGCGTAATCGAGCATCTCAAAACCTTGTACGTCATTTAATTTGCCGCCTCGTTTTACAACGGTGAAAACACTGGCAATGACCGTGCCAAACACACCGCCAACCATGAGGCCTACAAGGCCGAATATCAGGGCATCTTTTATTATTTTGCTCATCTCCGCCCCCTATCGATCTAATCCACGATCTTTCCGCGCTTGTTTCGCTGATTGCTGCGCGGCTAGATCCGTGTCTCTGTCGATCTTCGTGAGCGCCGTTGTTAGTTGAAGTTTACGAGCGCCATCTGCTTCCTCCAATTCAGCTTCAAGGTAACGCCGACTGAGTGCACGCTGAGCGTCCACATCCTTTGTCACATGTCGGAAGGCCTCGGTTTTGCCATTCTCTAAATCTCTGAATTCGCTCGTATGGAAGGTATCTTTGACGCTCTTACGGAAACTTTCATCAACATCGCCGTCCAGCTTGCTGCCCTCTTTGACCAGTTTTGCGATCCGATAGAGTTCTTTTTTCCGGGCAGCGTGTGCGTCCAGGTCTCGCTCTGCCTTTCGGTAGGTCTGCAACGCATTGCGATGCAGATCATCATAGGCAGTTTGGGCCAACTGCTGAGCCTGATCTTGCTGCGGTGTTTGCTGGTAAGTGAGGTTCTTCTGAATGTCTTCGAGCTCATCTTTTCGCCAACTGTCAGATAATCCCTGAGAAACAGCTTCTGGACTGTCATATCGTGAGACGAATTTAGCTGGATCAATACCGATGGATTCTGCGAGTTCACCAACCTCTTGATCAGCTCGAGACTTAACTTCCAATTCAGTCGCATCTTCGGCAATCATGCCCTGATAGTACCCGCTCGAATTGATTGACGAGTGCTGCCGGAGTTCTTGAACATCTGGGATAAGTTGCGCTACTTCGGCCTTAATCCGAGAAGCATCCCGCTCAAGGTTATTTCGTTCCGGACCGGCGGGCACCGTTCCAAGTTCGGTATCGATAGTTTGAATGCCATCTAAGATTTCACTTCGTCTGCTCATAATAAACTCGCTTTGCTGTTTGGCTTCTGCGGACGTGATGATTGGCTCTGCTCCTGGATCGGTTACAATCTCGCGGCCCTCACGAATGGTTGCAGCCACACTGTTCATGGCAGTGGCCAATACCGGATGATTTTCACGAACAATCTTGGAATGCGCCTCGAAATGCTCGGCATAAAGGACGACTGAAGCAGCGGCTCGAAGGGCTGTAACTGCTGTATGCGTTGGCGATTGAGCTTCCCTATTTTCCCGTTTGGCCGTTCTTATTTCGGCGTCTGGAATGGGACGATCAGAGATCCCGCGAGCATGACGTGGTGATGCTTCAAGGAAAATGCCCTCGCACAAAGACACCTCGACTTGAACTGCTCTAAATTCGTCGTAATTGAACTGACTGCGGCGAGAGACCTTCAACCAATCTCCATTTTCCAACCCGCGACGATTAACGATGATGTGGATATGCGGGTGTGCCTTGTCGGTATGAAAAGCCGTGTAGTAGTCGAACACATCGCCATAAGACCCAGAAGCAAACATTTCATCTGCCCATGCCCGCCCTGCCCTATAGGCTGCATCGTGATCCGTCTTGCTCGGAAAGCTAACCACAAAATGTGTAGTCTTGTCTGAGTTCGTTTTGGATTCTCCGGCTAGACCCCAGGCCTCGATTAGCTTCTCTTGGGTTTCATCATCAAGTTCTGCACCAAAATACCGTTCTGACCGCTCAAGCTTGGCATCACCGTCTTTCTCCAGATAAGTCATTTGATCACGCATGCCGCGCGCATTTGTTGTTCCGCCTTTTCTGATTACCTTGACCATGGCCTGGGGGCCTCGGCGCACAACCTGAAACGACACATTCCTGAGAGCTGGACTGCCTCCGCGATCAGATTGGCCACCTAGTTGCTGCTGCTTTTTGAGCATCAAACCAAGCAGCGAAAGACGCATCGAATTCCCAAGTTTTACTTCGGCCCAATGATCACCCATGACCATATCAACCGGAGACATTCGCTCTTTCGATGATGCCGCCTGACTGAGAATATCTTGAACCAGAACAGTCATGCGGCATCCACCGCCTGCTTAAGTCTGGCCAATCCATCTGACCTTCGTTTTCCAACATTAAGAACCTGCTGCATCAGCAATTCGATGCTAGCGAGTTGCTTTCCAAGAGCCCGGCGGTCTTCCATGAAGGCTTGATAGTCGGGACTGAGAGTGCGGTTGCCCGCTTTGGCGATCTGATTGATGTTTGTGGCAATACCACTGATCTGGCGGGTGATGGATTTGAGATCATCAAGCCCCTTTTCGTGTACCTCGAGAAATGCAGAAGCTTGGCGTGTCATAGATCGCATGGCCCAATTCGGAGAGACCCCAAGAGTCTTACAAAGAACACGAAACTCTTCCTTTTCAGCAGGCCGAAGCTTCACACTAACGACTGCAAAGCCGACTTTTTCTTCCGATTTTGACGATAGTTTTTGCTTCCATTGACCACGGTTAGGAGCTTTGCCCTTCCAGTCACCGTCTGCTGGCTTAGCGCGTGCACTCTTTTTAGCTTCTGGCGTGGGCAAGCCTGGCGACCGCTCGTTGGTGCAAGCCGGGCAGCCCTCGGGCGACCCACGCCTGCGTTGGTGGGGGTACGTGAGCAAAGGTATTACCTTTGCATATATCCTGCCACGTACCCTCCCTCACCAATAACGCTTAAGTCGCTAACCTCATTACTGACTTCTGATTAACGGCGTTAAGTGATTGTCGATTGTGGGAGTCTTAATATTCGGCATAATAAACAGATAGTTAGATAGATTTATGTTCAGATGTACAGATAGATAAATAGATATCTGGACAGATGGATAGATGGATATTTAGACAGATGAAAATCGTTACGTTTGCCTCCTTCAAAGGAGGTGCTGGCAAGTCAACGTCAGTCATGGCCGTCACTTCAAGTTTGATTTCAAAGGGCAAAAAAATTGCCCTATTCGATGCTGATGAAAACGAGCCACTGATCGATTGGGTAAAATCCGCGCGCGCAAACAACACGTGGTCAGATGATTGTCAGGTCTTTTCGACGGACGATCTTGGCTCGTTAGAAGAGGCTTATGAGAACGCAGAAAAGCAAGGTTTTGACCTCGCAATTATAGACACGCGCGGAGGCGGTTCAGAGCTAAACAACACTTGTTTGACGAGTGCCAATCTCATCGCAATTCCTTCTGCTTTGACAACTTTGGATATGACATCAGCGCTTTCAACATTCGAACACGCTGTGATGTTATTGCAGAAAACGGCTTTGGACATTCCAGTGGCACTTCTGATTCAACGTGCGCCAATCGGAATGCTGACCACATCGCAACAACAGGATCTCGAAAAATTGTCTACCTTGCCGATGTTTGAAACTCACTTGCATGCACGCGATGCATTCGCAGCATTGGGAAAACGAGGCATGCTTCATCTGACATATAAGGCGTTCTCCAAAGATGCCATGAAACGTCTAAGCGCTTCTCATATTGCGACTGCGATGAAAGAAGCAGATCTTCTCGCGAACGATATAGTTGAAGCGTTGGGAGGCATATAAATTGGGTATCAAAAAGCCTGATGTTGCCTACGAGCATCCTAATAAGGCCAGGAACACCGATAAACCCAACTCGTCCAAAAACTCAAATCCACCAGCAATCCCGGTGAAAGAAATAGGTGCTGCAAAATCGCCTGAAACAATGCACGTTCGAATAATTGCCCACTATCCAATTGCAGGTGCGTGTGAAGTTTTCGATCAGATGTGTTCTGCCAATATTGACCCAAAAAATGCGATGTTGGCGCTTTTGAAAAAAGGCATTCCAGTGTTTGAGGAACGCTGTGCCAACAACGAAATCGACGAGATCGAAATTCAGAGCCAATTGAAATCAGATTTTATTGAGACAACTCGAGCCTTATCCCGACGCACATTCGAAACTGCCAAAAAGCATTTCGATCCATTCGATGTTTTATCGCTTCGAGCATTGGGCGTTAAAATCGGCGATGCAATTTTTGCATCGGTGGCCAAGAATTAGACCGGAAGCTTGTTTGGAGAGGCACCCGCAAGCGGGCAACGGTACAAAAAACACTTCCGAACGATATCTTAGTCGCCCTGACATCGTCACCTCTCCGAACTGCCATATGGTCCATGAATGGTTTCAAAAGTCTTCAGCTGATGCCGCAATTTCAAAAATAGTCGATTTATCATCAATGAACCGCTCGATTTTCGCTCATACGGCCATAAAAACTACGTTCGAGATGCAATTCGCCAGCCTTGGCTTTCTCGCACATGCCTCTGAGGTATCCGCCAGGTGAATTAACTTCGCCTGTCGTGTGTTTGTCGTAAACCAGTGCTATTGCGGCAGCAGCCACAAGTGGGCTTAGAATTTCTTGGGCCTTATTCCAGGCATCCTCCGAAATTCCTACCATCGGCCTGATTTGTCCGGCCACACGGTGGAAATCATTCCAATCTCGCAAATATCCGCCGCCCAGGTCTCGCACAATTTCTGCAAAGTTCGGGCACGCCGCCATCACGGTCGATATTTCAACCTCAGTCTTCATTTTTCGGCTTCCACCAATATCCCAAATGATTTCTTCTTCCGGACTTTCATCTTCAGCCGTTGGTAGTGGTTCGGCTCGATCTTGCCTCGCTTTTCTTTCCTCATTGATATTACTGGGTACAGGATTAGATTGGTTTGTAGATAGTATATGGGTGCCACTAGAGGCACCTGTGGGTGCCATGTTATTATCACTAGAGACTGAATCTATGACTGCATGATCAGCAGTTTCGGGCTCGCTCTTAGAGGCTTTGAAGGCACTTTCGAAGACTTCTTCCACCTTTGCCTTGAAGTTGGCGAACCAATCCATGGTGTCTAGCAGCGTTTCAATGCTGTCTTTGCGAGTAGGAAGCCGCTCCAGGAGCAACTCAAAGCTTTCTGTGAGTTTGGTCCACGGGCCTACAAGGCCCTTCTCTGCGGCCGTGTCGAGCTTCGCGCGGATAACGCGGCGAACGATCGTGATTTGATGTTTGAGGCTCTGGCACATCTTACGATCTTCTTGAATGCGCTTGTAGAGATGTTCAAATTCCTCTGTGCGCGCAGCTAAGGGAGCAAGGTCGAAGCCATAAGCCGTTGTAATATAACCTTGATCGTCCCTGTGGCCTCTGCGTTTACCATTCGCGCTCTCTTTGAACGCTATAAGCCGCAAATTGACGAGATGTCTTACATGACGTCTGAGCGTGGTGAGAGAGAAGCCGGTATGCTGCATGAGATATTCGTTTGAAGCCCAGACGATAGGCCGCCTGCCCTGCTCCCAGTCTTGCTCCTTGGTGAAACCGCTGAAGCAATCGAGCAGAACTTTGTCTGCCGGCTTTAATCCGAGCTCTGTAGCGACCTTCTTGATCGCCAACATTGCTCTATTTCGGGGTATAGATAGCCGTTCACCGGCTTGGGCATGCTCTTCAGCAAGACTAAGCTCCGGTGTCGGCCTGCGCCAACCGTTATGTGCCATGATAGTTTTGTAACCTCCATCTTTGGAATGAAGGCAAAAGAATTCCGTTCACCGGATCGGTGCTGTTTTATTGACAACGATTCGCGATAGAGGTATCTAAGAATTGCTAGATAATTAGATGAGCTCCTTTACCGCATGGTTTGGGGGCTTTTCTTTTGCCGTTAAAACACTTTGATGTCCTTCCGTTTCACATCGTAACCATTCGGATCAAACCCGCCCTGCCCTACTGGGCATCAGTTTGGCTTTTTGTCTGATCCATTTGTTTCAAGATAAGCAGCGATCACATCGCCAAGCCCTTCGAGGCTTTGTTTATCCAATTTCAATCCAGCAGCACTAACCGACAGCTTTCCTCCTTGGGAGGACACTTGTAGCTTTCGGTTGCCTACCTTGCGGGTAACGACAATTTTCTTAGCCTTTGCAGGCTTTTTCGTTGCTGCGCTTTCGTCGTCAGAAAGGCTGGCGACAGCCTTTTGAAGCTCGGGATAACTGAGGTCATACGCATTGTTGAATATATTCAACAATTGGTCTTTGGCCTTAAAAACCGCCCTGCCCCGTGACACAATGCTCTGGTGTTCGTTGATCCTTTTAGCAAAGTCCTTAGCTGTAAGTTTAGCGCCTGATGGTGTGTCTTTCAGGCTTTCATACATCTCACCGATGGAAAGGAGATGCTCGAAGGGACCAAGGTTTTCGCGTTCAGCGTTTTCTCGAAATCGCATGAACAGCATTTCAAATTGATTTTCCGGTGAACCACGCTTTTCTGGTGAAGCAAGGATTGCTCTAACCGGCCTGCCGAGTTGTTTCGCTATTTCGCGGCGTCTGCGACCAATGATGAGCAGGAAAGGCACATCGTTAATATTTACCGGATCAAGTTTGTCCGGTGTCCAGTTAGGATCTTTTGGCCAAACTTGGATGGGTGTGTCTTGTCCATTTTCCCTGATGCTTTCAAAGATCGATTGAAAGGCATCTTGATCTTTCCAGTCATCACGCCTGTCAGACCCGATTTCATCTGTTATCTGCTCAGGACTTAACTGAATTTCATGGCGACCATTCAGAATGTCATCAGCGGTCTTTTCACGACTGCGTGCCAATTCAGCACTTGATTGCGCCGCTGCGCCTGACTTCCATGCGCTCCCTGCCCCACCGATTGCGGGTTTTAGAGCTACAGAAGCGGTGTCAGGTGTTTCCTGTGCGATTGTAGGCGTATCGCTACCATCGTCTTCCAATGCGGCTGCTGGAGCCGGATTGGATGCTTTTGCCAAAAGAGATCTGCTGAGTTTCTTTTTCACGCTGTATCCTCCCCGTCATCTTCATAGAATTCATTCATCCACTCTTCTGCGTATCCGCGTGAACGTCCGGGCCAAAGGCGTGAAACTATTGCGTCATTGACGGCGTCAGCATTGGCAATAAAGCGGTTGATGCCCTTTTTCTTACCAGGCGTATCCGGCTCGTATTCATAGACGGACTGATAGACATCAGACGCATTGGCGATTGAATCGGATCGCAAATAGAAAACCGGCAGCACTTCAGTCGGGCAGTGTTCAAGTAAATTGCCGACCTGTTTGAGGTCTTGCTCGTTGGTCCGCTGAACGATGGTGGGAAGCAGCATGTTTGCCCCTGCCCCAATTTCAATGCGTTCGTGATCGAGGATGTGTTTGAGCATTCCGCGCAGACCCTTCACAAAGGTCGACAGCGTTGCGATATCGAAGCCCTTCATCGTCTGAGGAATGATTAGTGACGAGGACGCCACAACATTGTTCAACTGGAACAGCGTCAGCGCCGGTTGATAATCAATGATGATGCAATCAAGTGTTTCGTTTAGAGCGGCATCAAATTTCCGCCGATCAACCTTACCATCTGTAACAAGTTCATTGGGCGCAGTTTTTGGCACATGTCCATCACGCCAGCGTTCAATAGAATCTCTTAGATATCGGTAAAAGCTCTTTCCGGCTGGTGCTTCTCGTACCAAACGAGCAATTTGAATTTCACCTTCAGAAGTATCTCCATGAGCCGGTACGAGACGAAGACCTGGCCATGATGTTTTCAGAAAGAAACTGTCTAGCGTTTGCGCATCATGTTCAGTGAAGGGTTTTTCTTCATCCGTTTGAAAAAGGCCTGCAAAGTCCACCATCGTGGCCGTTTCTTCATTCGGCATATTTGGTAGGCCTTCACCGCCTACAAAATAGAGCGTTATGGTGCTCTGAGGATCGGCGTCCATAACACCGACACGCATTCCGTAATGAAGACTTAGATATTGCGCAAAATGAGCGGCAGACAATGATTTTGCGGTTCCGCCTTTTTGACTGGCGAATGAAATCACGGGCAGGGGCGAATTCGGTTTTCTCCAAGCTAGATAGTCATATGGCCGTTTAGCATTGGAAGCTAAAAGCGCTCGCATATGCATCAGATCATTGAGTGTGAAGACCCGCTCACGTCCCACATGTGTTCCCGCAGGGAAATCATTGCTGCTTGCGGCAAACTTCGTGAGGTATTGATAGCTTACATTTAGGAAGCGCGAGCACTGACGCATTGACCATGATCGTTTGACACGATGGCGCAAGGTCAACTCTTTGTTGACTGCCACCATTGTCTTATCAAGCCCTCGTTCGAGGTCGCTTAAATACTGTTCTAGGTTTCCGCTCATGCCGCATTCCATTCATGCCGTTTCTCTTAGGGAATCGATTCTTGTAGAAAGTAGCATAATTTTACTTGATTTGTACAGATACTGTACGCCTATGAAAAATAGGAGCCTGTATTTATGTTCTTTTTCGAAAACCATACCCCGTATGAGCGTTCTTGATTTTATTCAAGATTGGGAAAAGCGCCTCATTTTCGTTTAATATCCGAATCACATAGCGCTTACGGTTTCCCGTGAAACATGGTTAATTTGCCCTTAACTGTCAAACTTAGGTGGTGAGAGCCCCCTATCCTCACCGTCAATTTTGTCTCGGTTTTCAATTGTTGAATATATTCAACAATTGGTTTTTGCGCGATAATGGTACTCCGCATCACTGCGGAGCCTCTCCATTATCTAGAAGAAAATCGACAGCTTTTTGGGCTAACGAGGCAGCCTTGAATATAGCCTTCTTGTCTTCTTTCAGACATTCAAGCCAGCCTTCAATATATGCAGCGCTCTGAGGGAAGTTTGGAGCTATGCCCAATCTTGCGCAGACCATGCACGCTCCAATCTCGGCCACAAGCTCTTCAAAGGCATATTGAGTTTTCTTGCGCTCATGGGTTCTATCAAGGCGTTGTTTCGATCCGGTCCAATGAACTGCTTCGTGAGCTAATGTGGCGTAATAACCAGTAGCATCATGGAATGTGCAGATTGGCGGCATATGAATGTGATCTTCAGAAGGGCTATAATATGCCTTTGGATCATCGCTTGTAGTGATGTTTGCACCGGTACTCTCAAACACACTATCCAATTGGGGATCAGCTATCGTCCCTAAGTCTCTGGCTGGATCGGGATGGCGATAGAACTTCTCATCTAGGTCATCCACTTGATCGGCGTTGAAGACGCTGAATGTCTTCAAATAGGGTATAGCGACTTCTTCGCCTTGATCGTTTTCACGTTCCAATGTGCTGTAATATACGACCCGTGTTGATTTCTGCCCTTTACGGACTTGGCCACCAATGAGTTGAGCTTGTTTGTACGTGAACCAATGTTGAGAGAGAAACTCTTCGTCGCTTGCTGTCAGCCATAACATCAAGATGTTGATGCCGCGATACGCTTCGCTTGTTGATCTAAGCGGGAAGCCAACTCCTTGATTGCCTCCGGTCCAGGGTTTGCGCCATGGCGGCGTTCCTTCTTCCATTGATGTGATGATTTTATTGGTTATGTCTTGGTAGAGGTCAGATTTTGCATATATGGGCATTGTCTCAACCTTTCATCTTGTTTGAGATGATTGGCCGGTCCGAAGACCGGCCAATTCGAGAACTTAAGCGGCTTCTTTGGGTGCCCATGGGATGACAGCTTGATTGCTTGCATCATCTTGGAAGGCGGCTTTGCCCAGATTTGCGTTGAAGCGGTGATCCCGGATGCTGAGAGTGAAGTAGTCGTTCCCGGTTTCCTTGTTCTGCTTTTTCCAGATGCCGCCGCATTCGACTTGGTGGCCATTTGGTGACTTGCCCCACACACGGTGCGTTGGTGCCAGCTCGTTTGTGCTGTCTAGGGGTTCAACTGTGATCTCGAGGTCGAATTTCAGAGTTGAGATGGTTCCTTTGCCTTTTGCTGTTTCGATGTCGTCGTTTTCGAATTTGATAAAGTTGGTGTTCATTGCCGTTCTCCTTGTTGGCGTTGTGAATGATGGTCACAAGGCAGGTGGCTAAGCCCCGCTCACACCGGAAAAAACATCGTGATTGGAGGCGCAGCGAAGCGGAGAGGGGCAGGCGCACTTCTTTTTGCCTCGCGAGGAATGTCACCAACCCCAAAGCAGAGCGAACGGGGGCAGGGGAAAAAGACGGGTGCCAACCTTTGTTGGCGGGACGTCACCTGCGACCAGTATTCTTTCAACACCGCCGACCTTGGAGAGCGTCTTTGAATACCATTGTCACATCACTTGAAAATGTATCGAAACTGAAAGGCTTGGAACGATCTTGAATATATTCAAGATGCATCACCGTACCCCGTTTACACACAGGGCCCAAAATGGGTATTGGCCACCCCTTAGCTGTGGGGGGCTGGTCCGGCCTCCGCCATGCTCCGCTTTGCTGCGGTCCTCCTAAAGTCGGACTGGAAAACGGGGAAAGCTGCTGCGCACCAGATCTTGGGATCGTTCAATACATGTGAAACAGTGCCGTCCAAGTTGAAATTTCAGTAAATGAGGTTCATCCAGATGCACCTGAGCCAAGTGCTCGTTCGATTGGTCTTTCTTTGGATAGTCATCAGACTTGGACAATGGACAGAAGCGTCAATGCTTGAACTGCTTGACTCAATACCTTATCATATGATACACATAACTCATTCATATGAGGTGACGACATGGCATTAGCATTTGCACAAATACCAGAGCAACCAAGATTGGTTCCACTCCAAGACAAAGCCAAGATAGCGGCTCTTATCAAAGCTGTTGTCAGAACGGCTGACAATTGGTCTTTGACCAATGCAGAATCTGCAGCTTTGTTTGACGTACCAACGGCCACATGGAGCCGCATGAAAGCTGGCAGCTACAACGGCACGCTTGATCAGGATAAGGTGACCCGAGCAAGCTTGATGATTGGCCTGTTTAAGGGATTACGCCTGCTGTTCAACGGACCGCTGACTTATGGGTGGCCTAAAGCCACCAATGCAGGGCCAGACTTTTTGGGCCATACCCCAATTGATGTCATGATTGCTGGCGGCATACCGGCCATGATGCGTGTGCGTCAGCATGTTGATGCTCTTCGGGGTGGCATGTGATTGATCCAGGCCAGGTTCCAGTTACTCAGTTTACGGCACCTGACACGATCAGACTGATTTCGACCGCCTACATCGATGAGCCTGCTATGCAACCCTTGGCAGATGATCCAGAAGAACTTGCTTTCTTGGAAGAGTTGGAAGGCATGACATCTGCTCGGCAGGGCAGGGGCCTTCCCTTTCCTGCCGGTGTATCTCCCAATGAGCTACTGACTGAACAAAGTGGCTATGGATGGACCTATGTGAATGCTGCTTTTTGCTACACGCGCTCGACTGGCAACCGGTTCAATGGACCCGATCGCGGCGCTTGGTATGCTGCTTGGGGTGATCAAGCAATCGAGACTGCCCAACAAGAGGTCTGTTGGCATTTAACACGCGAGTTAGAAGCCGTTGGAAATTTTGAAAATGTGACCAAATACCGAGAACTGATTGCTGGATTTACCACTGGATTGCACGATCTACGCGATATCGAAGATGAAGTACTCTTCAACAACGACCCTGCAACTGCATATCCCGCCAGTCAGGCTTTAGCCGCTCAATTGATAGGCATTGGCAGTAATGGGGTGCTTTTTCCCTCTGTGCGACATCCTGAGGGCCATTGCCTAGCATGTTTTAGGCCTAACATCGTTCAAAACATTCGCCAAGGCTCAACTTGGGTATTCGAATGGGGTGGCACGCCTGCACCAAAGAT
>JBGCEN010000229.1:0-10529 GCA_045106435.1 Rhodothermales bacterium | reverse complement strand
CTCTCCACTCTCCACTCTCCCCTCTCCCCTCTCCACTCTCCACTCTCCACTCTCCACTCTCCACTCTCCACTCTCCACACTCCACTCTCCACTCGTCTAGGCTCTACCCTGCACCGAAGGTCCGGGTTGGTTGAGCACATTGAGCCAGTGATCTACTTCGGCTGTGAGTGTTGTGATCGTCTCTTCAGAATCGCCCATATTTATTGCGAAATCAAGCAATTTCTTTGCATTTTGGCACATGCGTAAAGCTTCTGAACGCTCTTTAGAATTGGCCGGCGGGGATTGAAAGGGCTTGTCTTGCGGGATATACCGAATTCCTTTAGCCGCCATTTGAGCCTTCATGCGCTGAATCGACAAACTGAGTTCGTTCACCTGCTTGTTCATCTGCTTGGAAGCAACCTCCGGAATTCCTTCCATAAGTCCTTCCAGGGCAGTAATAAGCTCTCGCTCAGATTGCACCTGTGCTTTCTTGCTCCGGATCCATTCATCGAACATCGAACCTAAAATGGATCCAACAAAGAAAAGCCCTATAGCCAACAAGCCGGCTGAAAGCTTTGATATTAAAAGCTTTTCTGCAGCAATAATTGCGATGGCCGTCGAAAGGGCGCCAAATGCAATGGACAGTGAAGCCCGTGATATGGCTTTTGAAAAAGCAGACATAGGCGAGAATTAGTTTGCCATAATAGCAAATGTGGGAAAATTTAAAGGATGAAGATGATGAATAAAATGACCAGAATGCTGCCAACCAGGAGCGTAATGGAAATGCTCAATCGGTCAGCTTCGTCTTCCTGCATTGTCACAATATCCACTGCTCCATCTTTAGCCTGGGGGCCGCCTTTAACCAGTAACACAACACCCAGAGACGTTATTGCGCCTAAAAACGTAAACAGCAGCAAGTGATCGAACTGTTTAAACCCATTTCGAACACCCCAGTAATGGTTGTCTGGTAATTCCCCAATACGCTCTTCGAGTCTTTCTATGTGAGCAACAAGACTGTCTTGCTTCCTGCTTAAATACAGGACATTTGTATTTGTAGCTCGCATGGGCTCTTCGCTGGGCATCAATACACGGAGTGTATCAAGGCCTCGCATGATCAGTCCCTGGCCTGAAGCCAAATCGGTGACTTCTCTTTGTACAGACCTTTCCAGCGACTGAATACGCGTATTGAGTCGATTAACTTCTGTTTCAAATGCCAGGCGCTCTTCCTTCATCTCTTCTATGGAAATCAGAAGAGAATCTACCGAGTGAAGCACGTCGGCATTTGAAATACTGGTGTCTATTGCTACATCTGATGTGGGTTGAGCATACAAACTTGTAGCGGTTAACATGCTCACACTCAAAAGGAGTGCTGTCAGATATAGGTTCATGAAGCACTTTTTCTGCTGCAACATGATGTTAATACCCCTTTGGTATGCCTTACGCACGTCGTGTGTGCGATATTGCCGGTCAGAGAAAACTGTACCAAGGGACAGTAAAAATTCGTTATGGAATAGCATGGTTGCTGAAAAATCCGGATAATCGCGTGTTCTTAACACATTTGGATAACTCCAAGCACGCATCCCGGATGGTCGTTGTGTACATGCTCAAGCTGAATATTAACCATAGCAGGAGGGGGCTAACTAACTTTATTTTGTCCAGGTACAACGTGTTTTGATGACTTTATCTGTAGGCAGAATAGTGACACCAAAACCATCTACAAGAAATGATAATTCTAGCTGAGCCGGGTAAGCAGATCTGCTCGTGAATTGTTATACTTTTAGCTTTAGTTGGCTCGTCTTATCGCTCTAGGGAACGAAAAGATGAACAGCGGGCCGAATATTCTAATCAAAGTGCATCCAGGATAACTCTGAGAAATCATGAAACATGGCACGGGCGTAATACGGCACAATTGGGATCACATGGAGAAAGAGGCACTTTCTGATGTTATTGAGCGGAAAATGATTTGGGGAGACCGATTAATGCTGTCGCATATCTTGCTGAAAAAAGGAAGCGTTGTGCCTTTGCATCAGCATGAGAATGAGCAGTTCTCCTACATCCTTAAAGGATCCATGCGGTTTTGGCTCGAAAGGGAGGGGGGCGACGAAATTGAGGTGCACGAAGGTGATGTGTTACAAATTCCTGCCAACGTGCCACATGGGGCCATTACCCTGGAAGATACAATCAGCCTGGATGTCTTCAGTCCGCCCAGACAGGACTGGATTGAAAAAACAGACGATTATCTTCGCAAGGGCGACTAAAGTACTTAGATCTGAGGTCAGACAGGTTTAACCTTTACCTTGGCGGGCTTGGCCCAGTCGGCCCATAGTCGGTCGATGAGGGCTTTGTCTGGCTGGCCATCCATCACGACAAATCTGTACACTGCAACATAAGGTTTCCCCGGGCGGATGGTCCAGTCGCCGGCCTGAGAGGGGGCCCAGTTGAAAAAAGGCTCTGTTGGATGGATACGCATGGGTTGCGGCGCTCTGAAATTATCCGGATGCCCAAGGATGGCTACGCCGGCAAATTCACCGTTCACATACCCACCGATGTGACACCATCTGGCACGTGTAGCATGGCCTTCCAGCCGGCCTTTGCCTTCAGAGGTCAGGAAATAGGTGTTTTTGACGCCTTCCCAATCATCATGTCCTCTGAATCCAACGCCGCCGTAGCGGTATTCTGGCAAGGTGAGGAAGTTGTCTGAAGCGTTTGTCTGGGTAACGCGTAGCTCAAACAAGTGATAAGGAGTTTGTGCATCTTCTATGGCAAATACGTGGGTTTCCCAGGTCTCATCCAGTACGTCAATTGGGTTTTCTCCAGACAAATCAACATATTTATGGCGACCAATTACGCCACCCATTACCGGGCCTGCCCAGCTTGTATCCAGCGCAACTGGCTCTACTGTACCTGTTTTGCTGCCCATATTCCAGAAATCAGGTTTGCGCCCCTGGAAAAGCGTGTTTGTCCACGCTGCCCATATACCGTGGTGGTGGAGATGATTCGATGGGTAATCGTTGGTGATGAGTGTACCGTTTGGCGTATTAACGGGATGTATGTAACCGCCTCTTTTGTAAACCGGGTCTACATTACCCTCCGGAAGCATCGTTTTGGCTGAGTTGTATCTAAAAACAGTGGTGTTTTTTATAGAAAAGCTAACACCCGCACCATTGTTATCAGCAACGATTCCCTCCTTGTCCACTTCTCCAGATTTGAGCGTGAATTTCCCTTTCTGTCCCGCTTTCAAGTCGTCAATGATAAACCATCCTTGGTCGTCATGACGTTGGACAGGATATTTTTTACCAACTGCATTTTCAAGGTATAGCGTGCCGGCAGACAGGTCTTTGGGCAAATCAAACGAAACTACAGATTGGATCCGGTCAACCTTGCCGGCATCTACTGTTACTTCGTATTCCTTTGGCGAGGCAACTGTGAGCAAAAGTAAAATGATGCTGATAATTGGAGCTATCATGGCCTGAATTAACGATTAATACTGAAAATCTGATGCCCTTTCTACGGGCGAATTGTGAAAATAAAAAGGGAGGATGAGAGCAATCAAATTTTGCTCTTCCTCTCTAATCTTGTTCTGAATAATTAATTAGTAGCAGCAAACGCTTCTGACAGCGAGACAACCTGTCCACGCGCATCAGCCGGCGAATTAAGGATCGCGATACGATATCTGAAAGTTGTAGAAGCACCTGCGTCAAGATGGAAGTTGAGTGCTTCTTCACCTTTGCTGAATACCTTTTGTCCCAATGGATTGGCCGCAAAAAGGCCATAGCCCCTTGCATGCCAGTACGTCGGATAACCAGGGTTTTCGGGATGGTCGATGATGGCGATGCTTACTTCTTCCTGTTCAACATCTCCAGATAAAATCATCCACGGTGAGCGCGTTCCCCATACATTTGTACCAGAAATACCTGACTCACTCAGGTACATGCCGGTCACTCCTTCGTTATTTAGCACTTTTTGAGCACTGGGCTCGCCATTTTCATTACTAAGTAACACCGGTTTTGGGTCTTCGTGCTCAAGAGCGCGCGTAACACGAATAGCTATCATGCCTTCTTTATTGTCGGTGAAATCAACTGGGCCATCTACAGCCGTCAATGTTGTTATGCGATCAATTAAACGGAGATTCTCATCTTTGTGAAAGATAAAATGGGTTGCCTCCTTAAGAATGACAGAACCATCAGGCCTTAGCCAGTTCATTTCAACATGAAAGCCGGCTTTATCGTGGCCATTGTACGTGCTTTTGACGGATTTATGGACAATGCTGCCCATCTTTGACAAGCGGTCTTCGGGAGTTTGCTCAGAGTGATTCCAAAAGTCGAGACCGTTTACATCACCGTAGTTAAACCAGTGGCCCGCATGATGCGGATGATCAACACGTTCGCCGGCTTTTTTCTCAAAGGGCCAGCCACGCGCAATGTTAATTCCTGTCGCAGTTTTGAGCGGATATAAAATCGGCTTTTTTAAACTACTTCCTTCCTCAGAAAATAAATAGGAAGTAAAATGCGTCTGATCGATGTAGACATCGAGGCGTTTCTTATCCTCTCTGTTTACGATTTGAATATCTTCCACAACGTCGGTTGCTGATTCTGCATTAGAGCATCCCGAAACGGCCAGCAGTCCGAGCAGCATAAATGCAGGAGCACGTGATATGGATGGTGCGATTCGTTTCATTTCAGTTGGTTGCCCACACGGCCAATCGTCAATTTTGACATTTTCGGCGCTAAGGTAATAAATAGAGGTCCTTGATATCGTTGAGATGGATCAAGGACCTCTGTTTGATTTTGCTTATGTCACAGATTAGATCTGTGTTTTAAGCTTCATCGCGTTTGGATCCCATTCAACAATTTGCTTCGACTCATAGCTCATGTTGGTCAGTAACGCAGGAGCCGCAGCACGCAAACCGTAGGTGCCATCTTCTACAACACCGCTTTTTTCACGCATCGCTGTGAAGAAATTGGTGAAGTGATCAAAGCGGTCATTGTAGCCTCCTGGAGCGGTGAACACTTCCTCTGTATACCCTCGCAAAGAAGGTCGATCTGTTTTTGGGTATTGTTTGCGATAATCGGCGAGTGCTTGTTTTTGGATGGCCTCAGGGAAGGTGCCTATCGTGTATCCGGGTTCTGTTCTCGGGGCAAGGCGTGTAAGGGTTGTGTTGTTGGAGTTGATGGTGATTACACCTTCACTACCAATGAACCTGAACTGTGTGCCTCCGCCGGCGCCATCTGCGAAATTCACCTTCAACGACATATTAAAGGCAGGATGCGACTCCGTCTTTGGATAGTCATACATTCCAAGCATGATGTCTGGTACATCGCGGCCATCATCCCAATACCGCAGACCGCCGGTAGACATTACACGCTCAGGACCGTTTGAATCCAGTACGAGATGGATCCCGGAAAAGAGATGCACAAAAAGATCTCCCGGGATACCGGTGCCATAATCTTGATAATTTCTCCAGCGGAAGAACCGTTTTGCATCAAATGCCCGGCTTGGCGCATGCCCGACGAACGTTTCCCAGTCGCATGTTTCTGGTGATGCATCGGGTGGGATGGTGTATTGCCATGCTCCGGTAGCTGAGTTTCTATTCAGCACAGCCTCAACCATGTTGAGTTCTCCAATGGCTCCAGATTGGTATAATTCGCGCGCTTTTTCGTAGAGGAGTGAACTCACGCGCTGGCTACCCACAATCAGCAAATTGCCAGAATCTTTTTCAGCCTGCAGTACGCCGGCGCCTTCTTCGATCTTCTGGACCATGGGTTTTTCGCAATACACCGCTTTGCCGGCATTTAAAGCAGCGATTGTAATCTTGGCATGCCAATGATCCGGGGTTGCAATGATCACGGCATCAATATCAGACCGGTCTATGATTTCCCGGTAGTCCTGTGTCGTGAAAAGATCTTTGCCGTACACTTCTTTGGCGTGTACAAGCCGGCCTTTGTAACAATCTGCAGCGGCGACAAATTCTACACCGTCAACCTGAAGGGCAGTTCTTGTGTCCCCATGGCCCATGCCGCCAAAACCAATGGTAGCTATGCGAATTTTGTCGTTGGCTCCATATTTCTTGCCCGATGCTTTTCTGGCAAGTTCATGCGATTTAGAAGTAAGAATGCCAGGGGCTACGCCAGTGACAACGGAAGATGCAGCTGCAACGCGCAGGAATTCTCGACGTGAGGTATGTTTAGGCATGGCAAGTAACGAGTGTCTAGCTGGTTTATTGATTGCGATATTCTAGGTGGAGTCCTGGATGCCGTGTTGCTGTTAATACAACAGGGCATTCGTGACTCGTTCCGGGTTTAGCGTTCAGGGTTCAGGGTTTAATGTATGTAAACCCCAACATTTAGCTACAAAAGTCCTGGATTGTATTCGCTTAACTTTACCCAGGCAGGACGCGTTAAAGGCCCATTCCTGCCATAACGCCGCGCATGTATGCAAATGACTGCTTCATGCCTGGCAGGGGATTGTCGGCAAAAATCTCATACTCAAGGTTTACGTACCCCTGGTAATCCATATAAAGTAGCTGTTTGAAGATACGCGCAACAGGCATATTTCCTTCTCCAACGGCGACCTGACTTTCCTTGACCATCAAGTCACTCAGGTCTTTCATGTGCATGTCCAGCACGCGATCGCCGGCTTCTGCGATGGCCTCAACGATGTCGACGCCTGTGCGGACTGTATGGCCTACGTCTACACAGCATCCGACACGCGCGTCCATTCCGTCAATGACGGCCAGTACATCACTTGGGGCGGGGAAGTATTTGTCTTCAGGACCGTGATTGTGAACGGCTACCTTAATATCGTATTCTTTTACAAATTTCTCTATACGGGGCATCACCTCCGGGGTAGGGGCAATAACCATAAGGGGCATGCCACACATCTTGGCATATTCAAAGTTTGGACGTATGGCTTCGTCCGTATCTTCTCGCATGGTAATTGTGCCGCCGCCAACAATTTGGAGGCCGGCATCTTCAATTTCTTTGCGGCCTGCTTTTAATTGCTTCGGGGAGTCTTCATGCCGGAGATGGAATGACTTGATGTTGATATAATCAACACCGAGTTCATTGGTCATCTTGATGGTTTCTTTTCTGTTGAATTTACGCAGGGAATAACTGGCCACGCCAAGTTTGATTTGCGCAACAGATGCCGGCACCTGTTGTGTGCCACGTAGCAATTCCTGGGATGAACCCAGTGGAGTCAGGCCCAGTGGAGTCAGGCCCAGCGCTGCCGCGCCAGCAGCGCCGGATTTTAAAAATTGCCGGCGTGATGATGGGGATGATTTCATGGTGATTTGAGCTAGGGAAATTGAATCAGTGAGGGTGGTGATGATGCGTAAGTTATAGTTTTCGAACTTTTAAGCTGCGGTACCATACGTCATCACTATGATCTTGCAGTACTATGTGTCCCGTGCGCTTTTTGCCAAAGTTTTCTATCGGGGCATATTTGCTTGCAGCAATCAGGGAGTCCATGCGGGGTGTATCCAGGTCATATTCCAGCACCTTTTTGCCATTTAGCCAGTGTTCGCCATGGTTACCATTAAAAATGACCCGCCCGTGGTTCCATTCACCAATTGGTTTGACCTCTTTGTTTGTGGGGCTAATCAGATCATAAAGACCGGCAGCAGTCCTGTTGGTACCGCTTCCCATCTTTGCATCAGGATGTCCCTCGTCTTCCAATACCTGATATTCAAATCCCAAAGGATTGCCATCCGACATTTCTTCTACAACATTGTATTTTATTCCGCTATTTGCGGCCGGCGATACTTTCCATTCAAAGGAGAATTCAAAATTTTCAAACTTTTCTATCGTAATGATATCCCCGCCGTCTACCGGTTGTCCGTCAGCCATAAGAGGGACCTTGGCCGTAGCAATCTTCCGGATGGTGCCATCTTCTATGGCCCAATGGCTTTCTGGTACATGATCTTTTCTGTAGCCGCGCCATTGCTCTAGAGAAGAGCCATCAAACAGCAATTCCCAGCCGGCAGCTTGTTCTTCTGCAGTGAGTGTATTGGGTGCGATCTGTGCAGGCGGCTGTGCTTCCATCTCTTCTTTTGCGCCAGTTTCGCATGCACTTATGAGCAATGCTGCAGCGAATGTTAAGAGTAACAGCGTTTTTGAATTTGACAAAGTGAATACTTGCATGTGATGAAGTCGAGTAAATGTTGAGGGTATAGACCCGGTTGTGAGTTGGCTTCGCTGGTGGTGGAGCGGGTCGAAGCCTGAAGTAGATCTCTCTAATATAACGTCTAGAAAACAAGTCTGCATTCTACTGATGGCGATCTATTGTAAAAAGACAGGGCAAGAGTGGGGTGAAAACCGAAGAGTAACAAGATATCCAACGTAAATCGATGCAACTCAAGGCGGTTTTTAGGCGTGGAGGCTTTAGCCGGCGGGGTGTTTTAAAAAACTTGATTCGTTCTGGCGCTTTGTTTGCCTAACAGTATTTGCGTAACAGTGTTTGCATAACAGTGCTTGTCGTGCTGTAATTCTTTTGCCGTAAATTGCACCAAAAGCTTGACGCAGCAGATGATTTGACAGATTCAGATCTGTTTAAACTGCCAATCGTTTCAGATTGTGCGTCTATTTCTGTGTGTTTATTTCTGTGTGTCTATTTCAGGGCATGAAGCCTTGATCACGTTCACCATTTTGTTAAAAAGTAACATCCAATTACTGCTTGTGAAGAAGGCGGTGGTTGAGAGAGAAAATATGTCAACAATAATGGGGTTTGATATTAACGCGCGCATGAATGATGGACTTTCTTATGAAGACTATCTGCGTACGTGGGAAGTGCATATCGCGAAGCCGCTAAAGGGGCTGGACAAGCAGGCCCGTAAAAATCTTTTTTATGCGAAATACAATGCAGAGCGTGCCGGCCGCGTTGTTGAAGCGTATCAAATGGATCAAAAACTTGAGAAATTGATCGATTCTGTGGCTTCGGAACAGCATTGGATGGTACTGACTGAAGATTGGTGTGTTGATTCTGCCTATGCATTACCCATAATTTCTAATGCCGCATCGCGTAATCGTTATATTAATATGCGTATATTGTTGCGTGATGAAAATTTAGACATCATGGATCAGTATCTGACGGATGGCGGACGTAGTATTCCAAAGCTTGTTGTATTCGGCGCTGATGGCACTGAATTGTATCAGTGGGGCCCCAGGCCACAAAGCTTAAAGCAGCAGCGCGAAATATGGAAGGCTGATGGCGTTGAAGGCCCAATGCTTTCTCAAAAAGGCGCAGAATGGTACGACGCCGGCGGTTGGCGAGATGTCGAAACGGAACTGATCGATACCTTTGCTAATTCTGAAGTTTTTGTATAAATAAATGATAAAAAGCAATGAAACGTGGACAAGGACGCACGACCTAGCGCTCGTGTATGTGGCCCTTGCTTATGGTACAGACAACGCGCTGAGTGATGAGGAAGTTGATACCATCATGGGCACCCTGCAAAAATGGGAAGACAACCTGACGCGTGAAAACGTTCAGGAGATCGTACTTGAAGCGATTGCCATTTACATGCAGGAAAGTGCAAGTATTGAAGTTACACGTACCATTCGGACCTTAAGCCAATCTTTGTCTGAAAAAGAGCGAAAACAAGCGCTTGAAGATGTTGTAGAGATCGCAGAAGCAGACGGTGTTCTGCTTACAAGTGAGAGCAGTTTGATTACTTCTCTGGCTGAAATCTGGGGTATAAAGGCTGATGCACAAGTACTGCTGGAGCAAACAACTGCCACAGTTGCAGATGACCCTTCCTGGAGCTTGTTGCACGACATGAGCTTGATTTGCATTGTACTTGCCCATAGTACAGACAATGATCTTGCCAATAGCGAGATCAACGCAATTCTGGAGCGTTTGCACCATTGGCAACCTGATTTAGGGACCGATGAACTGAGAAAGGTTGTAAGTGAGGCACTGAGTTTTTACTCATCTCAGCCTGATCAGGAGTCTTTGGAGGCTTCCGTTAAATCCATCAAAAAAACGCTGCCTCCAATTCAGCGTATTGCATTTCTGGATGATTTGACGCACATAGCCCACGCTGATGGTGTGTTGAACGACAATGAAAAAGAGATGATCGTATCTCTTTCTGTTGCCTGGGGTGTAGAAGTTAAGATCTAATTGATCGTCTGGGCTTCTTCTGTTCAAGATCGCTGAGGTGTTTATCTCAACGATATGGCTAGATATTGTAACGAGACAATGTAACAAGCAGGTGATGAGCTACGTCCTTGGTTCATCCTTGCTTTGATATATTGCTGGTAGTGCTTTCCATTGTTTTCTATCAGTCTGAATCGTTCAGCTATTAGATACGGTTTTCATGCCTACATCACTTCGATATCGATTACAGCCGGCCTGGTGGATTATGGCCATCTTTGCCGTTGCTATTTCAGGATATGCGTTCGCTTTCTTTTTTGTTGATAGCATGGGTAGCGAGAATTTGAAGGCCAAGTACGCTACCATTCCCTTGTCAGCCTGGACCCATATTATTGGTGGGGGAATAGCACTACTTATAGGAGTGTTTCAAATGAATACCTCCCTAAGGAAGCGGGCCA
>JBGCEN010000228.1:0-20306 GCA_045106435.1 Rhodothermales bacterium | reverse complement strand
CTTTCGAAGAACATGATCTTAAAACGAGAATCATCCGTTACTGTACCTGCTGGAGCATTCGCCAACCATTGGCCATAAGATTCAGGGTTGGGCCGGCGGGTGTAAGGCTTTAACCTAAACCTTGCTGCCAATGCAGCCCGTCCTTCAGTATTGAGCGTAACATCCGTGCGTGTCCAGACGCTTCGATCAGGTGCCTGAAACTCATCAGGTCCGCCGGCAGCGTCTCCAATCAAAGCACCAATCAACAACCCTTCTATCCGGTCATCCAGCGAAGGCTGCGCCCAAGCAGTACCAGGTACTGTAACTGCCACCGTAACAGACAGCGACAGCAGAAAACATAAGAAGACCAAGGATCTGAACAGGGAAAAACGTATCATTCCATCACCTTTCATATTCGACAACTAACAATCTTGCAGACATAAATGCAATCCCCGATTTTCTTCAACCTGGATGCACCCGAAGCGCTAAAAAGCTATCTGAAACAACAAACGTGGCTGGCCGAAGATGAGGTAGTTAACCAGATAACCAAGGCCGGCGAAGGCAACATGAACTTCGTTGCCCGCATCCACACAAACCAGCGCACACTCATCTTCAAACAGTCGCGCCCCTGGGTAGAAAAATATCCACAATTTGAAGCCCCTGTTGAACGCATTGAAAGCGAGGTTGCATTCTACAATGCAGTGCAGATTTACCCGGTGATCCGCACCGGGATGCCAACGCTGATCGCCTTCAACAATCCCACCAAATGCGCGCTTTTTGAAGACCTGGGCGAAGTTGAAGACTATGCCAACCTGTATGATAACGACCTGGCGCCCCTTGAAGAAATCCAGCAACTTGTAGGGTGGCTCTCGGCCTTACACAATGCTGAATTTGCAGAGGAACTGAAGCCGGCGCTCTCAAACAAAGCCATGCGCCAACTCAACCACGCGCATCTATATGACATCCCGTTACAACCCGATAATGGTATGCCGCTTGATGACATAACACCCGGCCTCCAGCAGGAAGCACAACAGTTGCAAGAAAACGCTGCTTACAGGCAGGCCATTCAATCGCTTGGAGAGCTCTATCTTGCATCAGGTGCAACGTTACTACACGGCGACTTTTATCCGGGCAGTTGGGTGCGTACCGATAGCGGACCGCAGGTTATAGACCCCGAGTTTACATTCTTCGGGCCGGCGAGCTACGACATCGGGGTGTGCCTGGCGCATCTTTTAATGGCAGGGTATTCTTTTGAAGCCATTCGAAAAATTCTAACCGTCTACCAAAAGCCGGCAGGCTTTGAAATAAAGCAAGCGTATCAATTTGCAGGAATGGAAATCATGCGCCGGCTTATCGGCGTAGCCCAATTACCATTGACCAGAGACATCGAAGAGAAGAAGGCGTTGCTTAGACAATCTGAAACGTTGGTGCTAGATCCAGACGTATTCGATTTACTTGGATAGATGGAGTAAGTGGTCAGTTATCGGTATTCAGTTATCAGATGATATTTTCAATTCAATCAATGCGAATCAGGGGTTGAAACAGACAGTCTTTCCAGAAGCATTTCTTTTACAGTCTTCCCACATCAAGTGTGGGAAGACTACTCGGAGACAGATCTGCAAACCGGTTGGAAATTTCAACCTCTGATTCGGATCAGGTGATATTTTCAATTCAATCAAATACTGCCAACCGATAACCACCCTATAGTATTTCACCCCACAAAGGTATCCACCAAGAGTCTTCTTCGCTTTATCCGGTTAGACTCACCTTTAATCTGTAAATCATTTATTCATTATCAGGACATTTGGAATCCTCCTATTTACTCCAATTAGACCCTGAATAAATTTGTGCCGTATCGATATAATATTGACCCAAAGCAACAACTGGTAAACGTAGCGTTTTTCGGAACGGTTGATGGTGTTGACGTCAACAAAGCACTGTCCGAAATATTTTTTGATAAAGATTGGTGTCTCAGCTTTGATCATTGCTGGGATGGATCAGGTGTCACCAAATTAGATTTCGAATATGGACAGTTTAAAGGAATCAAAAACGTCCTCCAAAGGCTCGAACTCCCCGAAGATATAGTACACGGCAAAATGGCTGTGATAGTATCCAACAGGATCGCCTATGTGGTTGTCCGCGCAGCACATGCAGTGTTCAATGCCTACAAACCATTTGCTATTTTCCAAAACCGGGCACATGCCACGATATGGCTAGAGCAAGGGAAACAGCGACAAGTAGCATCTGAGCAATTCCAGAGTCTTTGGCAGAGCGCCTGATACTAATTTGGCGTTCCGGGTTTAGCGTTCAAGGTTCTGGGTTTTTTATGCAAAAACCAATATTGGGCGATATAAAGTTTGGCTGATTATTCCTTTTGATCGCCATAGAGCGATGAAATCAGGAGAGCGGTGTCGGGTTATGTCTGGCGCTTGCGCATTGTCTGAATGAAAGGAGCCCTTAGAGGCTCTTGCGTTCCTAAACATAGGGGGAAAACATACACTTTGGTGTATTGGATTTAAAGACCCATCCCCCAATGATCCATAAGACCATGCCCTCAGCCAATCCGCATCTGATCAATATCGCACCGCTTGCGCGACTCGCCGGCGCAAAACTACAGCACGTTCAATACTGGTGTTTAAAACACGAAGCGATCCAGGAAGACATTGGCCACCCGCATTTCTTTCTCGGCGGTGTTGTTAAACTCACCCTGGATGATCAGCCATTGTATTTATCCTGGGAAAAAGAAGCGCGCCGGCCCATCACCTCAAGTCTTACGGTAAAAGATCATTGTATCTGGCAAGATGATTACTACAGCGCACTGGATGCATCCAATACACCATACTGGCAGCCTTTAATCGGACGCAGCCTGGTTCAGGCTGACCTTATGGGTTGGCGCGGCATTGCTTCTGTAGCAGCTTTGTCTTTTGGAGACAACATCATGTACGTAGGCACCGGAAGCCAGTTGGACTATGGATATGGAGACGACATTCTGATTCGCTCCCAGGAGACTTTCTGGCAATCCACACACGTCCACGATCTGGAAATTTTGCACAGCGTTCGTTCTAAAACCTACAGCCGGCGCGTGCTGGTTGCCTAGTCAGGGACCCAACGGGTTTTTAGATACCCGCTGGGCCTGAACATGCTCCCTCTACGCTGTAAGCGAATATTTTAAGTAAATGGATCGTTGTACGAGAAGTACAAAGGGTGCGAAAAGTACGAATTAAGTCTTGTTACTTTCTGATCGTACTTTCGCACCCTTCGTACCGATGAACCTCAATTGTTATTTATTCCGCTGACAGACCACTACTTTACAAACACCAACTGACGCGTAGCCGAGAAACCACCTGCTTCAAATCGATAGTAATAAACACCGCTACTCAAATTATCCGGCTGCCATGTTACTTCATGCCGGCCAGCTGCCAGCGATCCATTGACCAGCACCTCAACCTGCTGTCCAAACGTGTTATAAACAACCACTGTCGCTGGTCCAGCTTCTGGCATATCAAAACGGAAAAGCGTGCTTGGATTAAAAGGATTGGGATAGTTCTGATGTAAGTCGTAATCGGTTGGAATCTCAGACGAAACCCCTTCAATCCCGGTTGCCACTGCAATAGAAACCTCAGGGGTGGCTGCGCTTCGGTTGCCATTGATGTCTTCTGCAATCACCAAATAGTACAGCGGTCCTGACGGCAGGGATGTGTTATCCAGAAACGACGTGTTCTCCGTTGTAATAAAGATGCCTGTATTGGTATCAATACCAGGCGATGTACTTCTGAAAACCAGGTACTGCGCTACATCTGAAGCCGTTGATGCCTCCCAGCTAAGAGATACTCCATTCGCATCCTGTGAAATGGCAAGATTTTGAGGAGGCGCCGGCGCGGTGTTATCTACAGAATACCCCAGGCGAGGAATGCTATCGAAAAATGCTTGTACATTGCTGGTATGAGCGGTAACCATAAAAAGATGAACTCCTTTGGATACAGCAGAGCTATCATATAGCGTTGGTGCTACAAATTCGTACGATGGCGTCATCTCAGCCGGCACAGTATCCACCAATTCCCATTCAATCTGCTGGTTATCCGTCGTTGTACTACGGTATGCTGGTCCTTCAAAACCGAAACCAACTTCAGTAACATCGGTGTGCGTATGGGTGGATTTACCACTTCCTTCCGGTATCGCCCGCCAAACACTATAGTGTGTAAAGAAGCCAGGGTCGTTGTCAAAATCTGATGCGCGCCAGTTCAACAATACTTGCCCGCCCTCATCGTTCGGCACGTCTGCAATGGCGTTCAATTTTCCCGAAAGAAAAACCGTATCAGCAACAGAGAAGTTAGAGCCGGCAAAGCTGTGGTCTATCGCCTGCACATTCCAGAACAGATACGGCGCCGGCGATAAGTCTTTGGGCGTCAGATTCATGTCCCATGCAGTGTTCTGCTGCATGTTGCCTTTGCGTGTAATTTTACGAAGGCCGTTAGGAAATGCCATGGGAGACACAAGATCGACACCCTGGGGTGTAAAACCCATGCGCAAATTGTAAGACAATCCGACCGAAGGAGTTTCAGCATCCAGTACAGCATCCCATGTCAAGCTGAGGTTTGTTTTATCTACCGTGTGATTCAGTTGGACAGGTGCCTCTGGTGGTGTATTTGGGAGTGGTGTATTGTTGCGATAAACAATCCCTGCAAACCCGCTAAAACTCATATTATCTGTGAGAATTTCTCCTGACATCAAAAAATCGAGGTCACCATCTCGGTCATAATCTCCTAAATCAATCTCACCACTAGTTCGAGGTTCTAGTGCGGCATTTACATCTCTAAACGTGCTTCCAATATTCTCATAAACCCTTACATAGCTATCAATCGGATATGCACCATGACAGCCACTACCTAAACAGGTCCCCATGGATAAGATATCCAAATCACCATCATTATCAAGATCAGCCCAGTCTACTTCACCTTCATATACGGCAGGAATCCCTGCTGACGTTTCTAAAAAAATGCCTTGGTTATTTTGATAAATTTTAGTGTATACACTGTCTTGCATATCCTGGCCGGACATAAGCAGATCAAGATCGCCGTCATTGTCAAAATCACCCCAGTCCAGGCTTCCGTGGCTAACTCCAAGTAAAGTAGATTGATTATTTTCAACAAAAATACCTGCCCGGTTTTCATAGAGCTGTGTAACAGCAACGTTGATTTGAGCTATATCGTCTTCGGTATATTCCCCGGAAAGCACAACATCCAGATCACCGTCATTGTCATAATCACCCCACAAAGCTTCACCGTACTCGATCCCTTGTAATCCTGCTCGTATATCTATAAAATCGCCTTTGTCATTTTTATAGATGACGGATACTTCAACGCCGGCGTTGTCCCGGCCAGTCATGAGCAGATCGAGATCACCATCATTGTCATAGTCCCCCCAATCAATTGATCCCCATCGGAGACCATACAGCGATACGCCCGTGTCTATAAATGTGCCATCTTCATTTTTAAAAACGTACGATATAGAAACCCCGCTTGATTCAGATCCTATCATGGCAATATCTAAATCTCCATCATTGTCGTAATCTCCAAAAGAGAAATCTCCATCGGAGAGTTCAGCAATATCTAAATGCTCGTCTATAAAACTGCCATTTTCATTTTTATATAGTAATATTTCATTGATTGTTTTACCCATCAAGATAATATCCAGGTCCCCATCGTTATCATAGTCACCCGATTCGATGGCGTCTTCTGTATATGCAAGACTTATCGGCAATTCAGTAAAAGTCTGCGCCCTTGTAGCACCTGCGAAAAAGGGCAACGATAGTCCCAAAATCAAGTAAATATATGTTCTATTTTTCATCGATATGTTTGTGTAGTTGAGCGATACGTTTAAGAAGAGCTCGTGCTTGAAAAGCCTCCTACACCCCCTAGCGACAACTTTGGAAAATTAGAGCCACAACTCCATTGCGATAACATAAAAACGGGTAAATTTTGACCTGTACAAGCGGCCGGCACTGCTTTTTGTTATATTCGAAATCCTAGATTCTATCGTAAAAACGAAGGCAAAAATGCGACTCGCGGGAAAGACAGCGCTCATTACAGGCGGTGGCTCTGGCATTGGCCGGGCTATTGCAGAAGCTTTTGCAAAAGAGGGCGCCCGGGTCGCTATTAGTGGCCGGCGTAAAGAGAATCTTGATAAGACCGTGGAAACCATTGGTCCGCAAGCGCTGGGTATTCAGGCAGATGTAACGGATGATTCAAGCGTGCTACATATGGCTGAGTCAGCTATGAGTCACTGGGGGCGTATAGACATTCTTGTCAATAACGCCGCAACGATTACGAGTCGAACGGCGCTGATGGATACGCCCATTGAAGACTGGGATACCATGATGAACATCAATGTGCGTGGTATATTCCTTTGTTGTAAATCGGTACTGCCGCACATGATTTCGCAATCTGCAGGGTCGATTATCAATATTGCCTCTGTAGCCGGCCAACGTGGACAGCCAGTCAACTCAGCATATAGCACAACAAAAGGGGCCGTGCTGAACCTGACCCGTTCAATTGCAGTTGATTACGGCCCGCATGGCATCCGCTGCAATTCCATTTCGCCGGCGCTTGTCCGTACAGAAATGGCAGAGACACGTCTCAAACAGGGCGAAAATTGGGAAGAACGTGCTGCACGTGAATGGGTCCCGAATTATCCGATTGGCCGTATCGGCACGCCTGAAGATATTGCTTACGGTGCGTTGTACCTTGCATCCGATGAAGCCTCCTGGGTAAGCGGTATAGACTTGACCATGGATGGCGGCATGATGGCAAAACTCTAACGTTTCATCCGTAAGCTCACAATATGTAGAACTGCGAAGTAGTTAATCATGAGGATTACAGATTCTATCAGAAGCCAATCTTTTGCAGTTCTGCAGTTTGCCCTTTTACAGTTTACATTCCCAACTTCACTACTACTGCTCTGCGTATGCCTCCTGATCACAAGCTGTGGTTCTTCTCAGTCCTTCATTGATAAGGGTTTTGAATCCTGGAACGACATACAGCTTCCGGATAAAGAAACGCAAGTGCATCGCGTGTTTCTTGTGGGCAACACAGGCGCAGCTGCAGCATCGTACGCGGCGCTTGACCTGCTACAAAAAATGGCCACTGAAGCCGGCCCTAAAAGTACCACCTTATTTCTTGGCGATCAGATTCCCTGCTGTGGACTACCGGATTCAGGATCTGTGAAACGTGAAGCGCTGGAAGTGGTGTTGCAACGACAACTGGATGCAGTAAAAGACGTACCTGGCAACCTTTTCTTTATCGCCGGCGACAACGATTGGGATGGTAGCAGGGGTTCTCTTTCCGAGAGGAGAAACCAGGAGCTGTTTATTGAGCAATATCTCGATCGGGGAAACGTTTTTTTACCGGATAACGGATTTCCCGGGCCCAAAATGGTGGAACTTGAAGATGATCTGTATCTCATGCTTCTGGATACCCAGTGGTGGCTGTCGGACGGCGAAAAGGCCTTTGGAGACGCCGGCTCGTACGACCTTGAAGAAGCCAGCGATTTTTTGCAGGAGATAGAAGAAAAGCTGTACAAGCATCGCAATGATAAATTACTGATTGCCGGCCATCATCCATTTTATTCCAACGGGGCCCATGGAGGACACTTCTCTGCAAAATCGCACCTGACGCCACTACCAATCTTTGGATCACTTGAGCCCCTTTACCGACGTTACATCGGAAACAATCAAGATCTTGCGCACCATTCATACGGCTTGCTAAAAGAAGAACTGCTCAAACGTTTTGAAGAAAAAGAGCTGGTCTTCGCGGCCGCCCACGATCACAGTTTGCAGTATTTCCCCAAAGGCACAAATCGCGCACGCCGGCACTTCATTGTAAGTGGCTCAGGCACACAGGGCACACACGTTGCCAGCGGCAGAGGGGCCGGCTTTGTATCAGAAGATGTGGGGTTTATGGTACTCGACTATTACGAAGACAACTCCATCTGGCTAACGGCATGGTCGGCTTCTACAGAGAATCCTGCTGGAAAGGTTTTATTCAAGCATCCCATCCAACCCCCGGCGCCGGCGCCCATCACAGAAGATACACCGGTTATCGCTGAACAAGATCTGCCCTCATTTAAAGACAGCACCCTTGTGATCGCGGCGAATCCTGAGTACGATGACGCGTCAGGACTCAAACGATTTGTAAGGGGCAATCTTCATCGTGAACTTTGGGGAACGCCAGTACGCGTACCGGTCCTGGATTTGGGCACAGAAGCCGGCGGCCTGACGCCTATAAAAATGGGTGGGCGCGGCCAATCTATTTCACTGCGTGTGGAAAACCCTGCAGGCAGACAGTTTGTTTTACGCTCTGTTGATAAAGTCGCCGGCAAAGCCTGGGCACCAGAATTACAGTCTTCCTTTTTAAGGAATCTGATTCAGGACCAGATGTCGATGTTACATCCTTACTCAGCCTTTGTGCTGCCCCCATTGGCTGAAGCTGCCGGCGTTTTTCATACCAATCCTAAACTCTTCTACGTGCCCGATGACCCACGACTGGGATTATCCAGAGAGCAACTGGCTGGCAAACTCGTGCTTTTCGAAGAGCGACCGGATGAAGATATGTCGGATGTCTTCGGCATGGGTGGGGCCGACAATGTGATCAGCTCATTTAAGCTGTTCGAAAAGATAGAAGACGACAACGACCACCGCGTAGACGGTAGAGCTTTTGCCCGTGCACGATTATTTGATATGCTGATCAACGATTGGGATCGGCACCCTGATCAATGGCGCTGGGGGGCGTTTGAGCCGGCCGACAGCCTGGGCAAAATATACCGGCCCATCCCACGCGACAGAGATGTGGCCTTTTCGATTGTGGATGGGATTGTCCCAACGCTCAGCAAGATCTTTTTCGACCCCAAATTTCAGGAATTTGAAGACTCATACGGATACATTAAAGGGCTAAATAAAAACGGACTCGCTTTGGATCGCCGCTTTACAGCCGAGTTGATAAGAAGCGACTGGATTGAGATTGCGGACAGCATCATGACCGCATTGACCGACGAGGTGATAGAGGACGCTATAAAGCTGTGGCCGGCGCCTATTTTTGAGAAAGATGGATTACGCACAATAGACATCCTTAAAAGCCGGCGCGATCAACTAAATGCCGTTGCAGTTGAGTATTTCAAAACAGTCCTTGCACCTACGGTAGACATTGTAGGCACCCATAAACACGAGCGGTTTGAAGTAAAGCGAGTCAGTGATCTTGAAACTGTTGTTGTGGTTTATAAAACCAATAAAGAAGGAGAAATAAGAAAAGAGCTGTTTCGGCGAACATTTCAACACGCCGAAACCCGCGAAATTCGCCTATACGGATTGGACGGCAAAGACCAGTTTTACGTCAAGGGTAAAGTAAATGAAGGGTTGTTTATCATAGCAGTTGGTGGACCGGGGGTAGATCATTTTGTAGATAGCTCGGTCGTAACCGGAAGCCGTAAATTTACCCGGTTTTATGACACAGAGAGCAATAATACATTTGAAACCAGTAATGAAACCAAGGTTTTCAAATCAGATGAGCCTGCCAACAATGCGTATGATTTCCTGGGCCACAAATACGACCTGAAAAGACCCATCGCTTTTTTTGGCAGCAATAAGGACGACGGCCTGCTACTTGGCGGTGGTATTCGCATAACCAAACATCGATTTAGAAAATCACCGCATGCACAACTCCATATGCTGCGAGCCAATGCCGCACTGAACGCACATTCATTTAATGTCGTCTACGAAGGCCTGTTCACTTCGGTCATTTCGGACTGGGATTTTGCCATTACAGCAGATATTCGCTCTCCCAATACCATACGTAACTTTTACGGGTTTGGAAATGAAACAATCAGTTCAGGCAGAGAAGAGTCGTTTTTCAGGGCCAGATATGGACAAGTAGACCTCAAGTCTGCGCTTCAAAAAAACCTGGACCAGGGAGCTGTCTTTCGCATAGGGCCCAAGGTATTTTACACCAATGTAGAGCAGGATACGAGTAGATTTATTGGACAGCCGGCCAATCTTGATACCATTCCGTTTGAAGGCCGGTGGCACAGCGGGATAGAGGCATCACTCGCGCTGCAAAGCGTTGACAATACACTTAATCCGCGTCAAGGATTTCGATTTAACAGCGTGGTAGATGTGAATTTGGGTCTCAGTAAAAACACAGAGGCATATGTAAATCTGGCTTCTTCAATATCCTTATATCTTTCACCCAATCTTTCCCGGCAAGTTACACTGGCACTCCGGCTTGGTGGCGCTCATGTGTTGGGAGATTTTCCGTTTTTTGCAGGCGCAACCCTGGGCAGTAAAACTTCACTTAGAGGATTTGTGAGCTCTCGATTTACAGGGAGGTCAGCCTTTTATCAAAACGCAGAACTCCGCATTGAGCTCGCCAGGTTCAAAACATACATTGCTGCCGGCGCTTTTGGTATCACAGGCTTTATAGACAACGGCCGTGTGTGGTATGACGATGAAAAATCATCCACCTGGCATCAGGGATATGGCGGCGGGTTATGGTTCGGCCTTTTTGATCGCGTAGTAATTTCCAGTGCCCTGGGCCTTTCAAAAGAAGACAATACCCTTAACGTAAAACTTGGTTTTATGTACTGATGGGTCACGGATACGCTGACGCTTTATCCATGACTCGTTCCGGGTTTAGTGTTCAAGGTTCCGGGTTGCCCGAAATGCGAGGCCATTCCCCATAAAACACTTCTACATTTTAATTTTTACATTCTGCAGTTTTGCCTTACAAAAAAACCTCCAGTTTTTTTTGTCCCCCATCTTATTCTGGCATGAAATGTGACGATAAACTAAGTAACAAAGGAGAATGCTTCAAGGCATCTAAACCTGCTTGAATTTGTAGCCGTGCGCAAGGCTTACAATCAGATCTGAAATTCAGGCAGTGCGCTTCTGTTTAATCTAATAATCATGTAGTTAACGGGCCTTTCAGTCTGTCATTTCTTTCATGATGTCTGTGCCAAAGTGCTGCTTCCAGTACTTTACACAAATCGCTCAAATAATCTGTTGCATCACAATCGCTCGCGACGCAATGGACATCTGGAATAAGTAGCAAATCACTTCTCTGCTGCTTCTTTCACAAGCATGTGACTTCCATATCACTTGGTCTCAAAAAAATTCTTTAGAGATCGTGGCATTACAATGCCCTGTAGAGATTTGCACGGACACTGAAACCAATAACGACCCAGTAAAGAAACCCATGACGCAAGCAAAATTTCTATGCAATCATGTCTTTAAAATCTAATAATTGGTCTCATAATTTATTCTACATACTTCTCCTGATTTCATTCCTGACAATCAATACAACCCAGGCTGCCGGCGCGACCGACACGTATGCACTGACCGGTATTGTTAAAGATGGAGAAACTGGTGAAGGGCTTATCGGCGCCCATGTTTTTCTGCTCGAATCAACCGTAGGCACAGTAACCGGCGAGGAGGGTATGTTCAGCCTGGCTGGCCTCCCGGCAGGTGAGTATAAAGTAGGCGTTTCAATGATCGGGTTCCGGCCTTACTCCATGCAAGTCAATGTGGTAACCGAAACAAAGAAGTTTTTTGAAATCACACTCACACCACAAGTGTATGAACTGGATCAACTAACGGTTACCGGGAAACAGAGCAAAAGGTGGCGAAAACAGCTCAGGGAGTTTACGCTCCATGTTATTGGCGATTCAGAAAACGCACAAGAAACGGAAATCATGAACCCCGAGGTGTTGAGCTTTATTCAACGCAGAGACATATTGATTGCCGAAGCACAAGCACCGCTAGTCATTGAAAACAATGCACTGGGTTATCGAATATATTACACGCTCGTTCATTGCACCATTCAACATGGCAGGCCGCAATACAAAGGTATTGCCCGGTTTGAAGAATTGACGCCGAAAAACAAGCGGCAGAGCCGGCGCTGGAAAAAAAACAGAGAGCAAGCCTATAATGGCTCTTTCAAACATTTACTGCGCACGCTTGCAACCGTGCAAGATATCAAGGAAATTGAACGCGAAGGATTTGCTATTACACATGCTAATGAGTTTCCTGAGACCATTCGTTCGTATGATCGTGCCATTCAAAGAAGCAAAGCGTCTATACATGATTTTGTTCAAAAAATTCCTTCGACAAACGAAAATCTGTTACAAGTAAAAGACTATTTGCTGATTACCTTCTCAAAGGAATTAGAATCTAATCGGTATGTACAGAACTATTTGATGCATAACGGAAATCCTGATATTCAGCGCTCTTCTATTGAATTAAGAAAGGACAGCACTGTATTTAACGACAGTGGATTCCTTCATGATGCGTACAGCGTTGTCCTGCATGGATACATGGGATGGGAACGCATGGCGGAATTGCTCCCATTAGACTACGCGCATATGGATGGACTGGAAATGAGGGCATCTATTGCTGAAGAAGATTTTAAGGGACAGTAGCAGCTTTAGCTTAGCTCGACTTTGTTGATCCAACAAAGTTCTGAATATCGAACACTCAACAAGGAATTTTGAATGTTGAAGGTTTTGAAAAGCACTTCATCATTGGACATTCCTTTTTGGGTGTTCGATATTCCATTTCTCTCTCAATTGTGAACCTCTACTGTTTCTTAATCCACCACTGCGACTTTTCTCTCCCTTCGCGCGTCATGTAGTTGAAGCAGCTTCTCTTTTTGTCTGTAGATGGACAAATAACCAGCAACACAATTACGTGAGTCATAAGGATTTTCTCAGCGATCTTGAGCCCCATTACAACGATGCGCTTCAGTATTGTCGCGCCTTGTGTGCAAGATGGTCGCCATCTGAGGCTGAAGAAGTTCTGCAAAACGCGTTATTGAAAGCATTGACCCACTATGCTTCCCTGCAAGATCGGTCGCGCTTCCGTTCCTGGTTGTTTCAGATCATCACACGGACATTCTATTCATCCGTTCGTGGGGCTTTTTGGAAAAGATTTACACCGTTCCCAGAAGCCGGCAACGTAGAGCCATTCCCCGAGATTTTTGCGCGCGAAGAGCCGCATGATGATCGATGGATACTCCACCAAGCCCTTGCTACGCTTTCTTCCAAACAACGTGCTGCACTTTTGCTTTTCGAAATTGGTGGTTTTTCTATCGATGAAATTACCGACATCCAACAAGCAAAAAGCATTTCCGCGATTAAGTCCAGATTGAGTCGCGCCAGAAAGAAATTACGAGAAGCGCTATCCGAAAAAGAGACAGGCCGGCAAGTATCGCTCGGATCCTCTAACGGTGATTCACAAAACAAAAGTATTGAACATGAAACGATTACGCTGGTGGCGCAAGCCAGGAAAGCACTCAAATGAGGCCAACGAAGGCCCCTACTTCGAGGCCCTGCGTAAACAAGCGCCTCATGATTCGTTCCCTGCTGTGCAAGACTGGATTCAAGGCATCGAGCCTGACGCAAACGCGAGAATACAGCATACAACAATGCAGTTATCTCCTATGAAATCTTTTTTGAATACGTATAAATCCCGACTAGCTCTCACGAGCATAATCATCGCAGTGACCATTGTATCCTGTACTACGCCGGTAGAACATGAAGAGACCATTGGGCACGTAGTTTCTGGCGTAATTGAAAGTGCACATCTATCATCATCAATCAGTCAACTGAATGATCTGGACTGGATAAATCCTGGCCAAATCAAACTCGGAGTTGTAGTCTTTGATGAGCGTACAGGTATATCCCATAAAAACAAGAATGTAGTTGATAGTGCAGCCGCATTAAGCCTTGATCGTCGCTTTGTAATCCCACTGCCCGAAACAGGAGAAAGCCAGGCCAATAGCCGGGCTTATGATTTGAATTTGATTGATGGTATTCGCGATGTTGAGGTTTCACAATTGCTTGTTACATCCAAAGATCCAGTGTATAAAGTAGTGCTACATTCAATCTGGGAAAAACAAGACAACATCGAATTTACTCCTGATCAAAAGCTGCTTAAACGTGCCATTGAAGCCCATCTTGAAACCCTGGAATTGCATGGTATCCAGGTAAAACAAGCCCAGGACGAACAAGGCAACTTTGTGTTATCCTTAATTCCACCAGAAGGAATTAACAAGTTAGGCTTGGTCTCCTTGAAAAAATTCATGGCAGAAGTTGCTCTGCCTCCACCTCCTCCAGCAAATAGTCAAAATAATCTTTCAGAAGAAGTACTGCAGACGATGATAAAAAAGCACGCGGAGATCCAAGAGCAAATTTCTCAAATGGAAGCCGGCAGAGAAAGAGACAAATTGGAATCGTACAAGAAGCAACTAGAGGCAAAGCTTGATTCGCTTCAGCCCAAAGGGGAAAAGTAGGGAAATGGGTTTACAGTTGGCAGTGTTCTTGAATCAGGAAGAACCCTGCCAACTGTAAAAAGCCTTAATCGACAACGATAAACGTTTGCGTCCACGTACCTGCTTGCTTCTCTGTCATCCGTAAAATGTACACGCCTGAAGACAAACGTTGTGTAGATAAGCGCACCAAATCGGTGTTGCTGACAGATCTGTGAAGCACCCGCTGCCCGATGGCATTGAACACTTCAAGCATTCCATCAAACTGTGCCTGATTGGTTTTAACCATCAGCTCCATTCCTCTGCTCACCGGATTGGGAAATACTGTCATTGGCTTCGATGGCTCGCCCATTTCAGCGTCTTCTATACCAACAACCTGCTCACCGCTAAAGTACCGTTCTGCCAAAGCAAACGCATCGATCCCAATACGTTCTCCTATAAGCCGGCCTGGAATATCATCAACCGGTGGATGAATCCCACCCCAAATACGCGATAGACTCGTCTGATCAGATGCATCACGATAGGTTGCCCACTGTAGCGTGATATCCACGCTTGGTCCCTCTTCAAAAACAAGAAATTCATTTTGTGGCGCATGGAATTCCCCCATGCCTCCGGGGAAAAAGGGATCTCCCGTCAACAAAGTCATGACCTCTGCAGCTGCGCGGGAAAAAGTCGAGTGACCTGAAATATAGCCGGCAAAAGGAGGGGTGATAAATGAGGGGCGCTGATAGGGCCACCAGTTTTCTGCCAATATCCAATCGACGCCAGCGACATCTGCATCTGGGTCCTCAATAAAATCAGGGCCTTTCCAGGCATACAGTTTGATTTTACCCACATGCTCGTTTTCTTGACCGGCGAGGGAATCACCTGCTTCAACCAGTTCAATATAGCCCGGCACCAATGGCATCCCATCGGATGCATAGTTGGCCCGTGTTGAATCTGAGCTTTGTCCCTGATCAGCCATGTACCGAATTGCTGAAATAGGGCGAATGTAATCGTACCATCCCTTGATACCCCATGCAGAAACGGCGGCATCATGAACAGCCCCGCCCAACGTAAAGTACGCTTTAACATCCCACTCAAGGTCATCCATAACCTCTCCTTCCCCGCGAAATCTTTTTACAAACTCAGGGTGATCGCTTACATAATTCAGAATCGTATACCAGTGCCCCGGCGGTGTTTCTGAATCAGGACCATCCGCCCAAAACTCTGCAAGTACACGCGCATAGTCTCCCAATGGTACAACCTGGGGTTCATACGGCATGCGCGTTACAGGATTCAGGTAGTACCCGCTGCCCGGGTCTCCACCTTCTACATCGTCGTAAAAGAAGCGAAGCTCTTCGATTGTTTGTGGAAAAAGGTTGATATCAATATTGCCTAACGATGCCGGCGAAATATCAATCATCACACCTGAATCCGGATCCAAATGAGACGACCAAAGCGCCACCAGAGAAAACCCCCAAACGTATTCCTTGGTCAGATCTTCCCCAATTTCAGGCTGCGTATAGGGAGGCGGACCTGGATCGTGATATACGAGATACTCCCGCCCCCTGCGTTCATAAATGGTTAGGTCATCCAGTGTCATCGCAAACGGGGAAACACTGCCCCACTCCGGACTCAAAAAGGGTGGGACCTGGATGGGAATAGGATTGCCGGCCTGGTCTATAAAGTCTAACGACAAAGGCTGCCAACGATTCGGATCTGTAATTGTCAGATTTCCTGGCAATGTGGGCACAAGTGCAAGATTACGGGGACTGTAATTCAAGTTGCCATAATCTACTTTTTCGTTTGCCCCGTCTTGTAATCCAAAATCGATTATACAAGATGCGATATAATTCCCAAGCGCTGCTCCACTGCCTGATTGATACACCAGCGAGGTATCTGCTGCGTCATAGCCCAACGAAACCATAAGTGAGTCAAATCTTGGCTGTGATATATCCACGCCTGGAGACCGTTTAAATCGATGACTCAACATTCGATAAGCTGCAAAGCTTATCGCCTCATCTTTTGTAGCAGTGAGATCACCCGCCGGCTGATAACCTTCAAAGTCGCAAGGAAACTGGCGAATCGTTTTGCCAAGAAAATAGGAGCCGGCTTGCCCATCAAACACAGACCACGCATCGTACATGGCAGCTGATACGTGAAATAGATTTCGCGCATGTACAGTCGGCCGCGCAAAGTCTACCCGAATGGCATCAAGCATCACTTCATTCCACATGCGGGCAACAGAGTGTTGCCCCTGCGCAGGCTGCACAAAAAGCAGCACAGCAAAACAGAAGACAATATTTTGAAGGACCTTCATTGATACATGCGCCGGCGTAGAAACGTTGTCAGGATGTTGGTAATGCGTTCCGGGTTTAGGGTTCAAGGTTTCGCGTTTTTGCAGGTGTACACCCGTTGAAACATGCAGCAAGCTGTAAAAATGGCAGTTCTAACATCGTTCGACAAGCCTATCTTCCTGGTGTCAAATAGGTATCCGACTGTAAACACTGTGCTAATGCAGCATCAAGTTAGTTATTCTCTGGCTTTCCCATGTTTACAGAAGAGTACATGAGGAAAAGAGGGGGAAAGAGTATTTATTTTTCCCTCATTCTCTCTTCTCATTAACCCTCTCCATGCATCAGCCGTTTAAAAACTAACTTGACGCTACCCTATTGATATCCAGCATAAGAACAGATTAACTACATGCTTGCCAAATTTAACCCAAATAGAAATGAAATGGCAGGCGATTTTTTTGGGGTACAAAGAGTACGAGAGATAATAAAGGTACGGACAAGGTCACCCTCAACTCGATTGGGGATGACGAGTGTAAAAGTTGAATCCGACTAAAAAACAGCATTTGAACTCCTGATTCGCATTTGTACACGGATACCTCCTCTCTTCGCACCCATCGTACTTTTCCCACCCTTCGTACCCATCAAACTCGCATCCCCTCATTTTGGACGGTATATTTGTTCGCAACGACTATATAGATACAGGTTTATTCACGTGATGCTACTCGAACATAAACCTGTGCATTGCTGTATTTGCTGACCATTCATTCATTTCTCTACATACCCGTAATTATCTGTGAGCAAACGGAAAGGCAAAAAGGATACGAAGGCTAAAAATTCGGTATCGCGAAGCGCCCAGCGGAAAAAGAAGCAAAGCCGAATATCTGGAAAATCAGTCTTGATTGCGATAGCGGTCATGGCCCTGGCAGTAGCCGGCTTCTATGGCTTGCCCTACCTCACGCCGGCGCCGACTGTGGTACATCCGGATGCCCAATCTCAGCTCGACCCTGCTGTTGAAGCATTGCTCAAACCGATGCTCGCTGCCGCTGAATCTACTCCCCGAGATGCGGCTGCACATGCAGAGTTAGGCATTGCTTATGAAGCCAACGGATTGTGGCAGGAGGCACAAAAAAGCTATTCTAACGCTGTTCAACTGGATAGAACCACAGAGGCGTGGCACTTGCATCATGCGATCGTTGCGCGACAAAATGGAGATTTTGAAACAGCGTTAAACATATTGAGCGCCCAGGCAAGCAGTTATCCAGAATCTGCCGTCATGCAAAATCATTATGCAGAGGCCCTGATGGAGGCCGGAGATCTTGATGGTGCCGAGCAGGCCTTTCGCAATCTTATTCAACTTGCCGCCGGCAGTGCGCAAGGCTATGTAGGACTCGGCGATATCATGATCCAAAAAGGCGCCGGCGCCGAGGCTGTACAACTGCTGGAGCAAGCCGTTAAAATTAATCCCCGATATAAACAAGCGCAGTATCTTTTAGGCCGAGCGTACAGCATGACCGGCAGAGAAGAAGAAGCAAAGATAGCACTGGCTCAAGGTGTAGATTCACAAATTCAATATTTACCAGATGCGCTCTCTTCAAAAATAGCGACTTACACAGTCAACGCTACGGGACGTATCAGCCAGGCCAGTACGTATTTAAATACCGGCAACCCGGAGCAAGCAGCAAAACTACTCGAAGAATCTTATCCATATCACAATACCAATGTGATGCTGCTCAACACCTTGGCGTCAGCGTATCTGAAAACACGCCGGCTCGATGATGCACAGCGATTACTAAACCGTGCCCGGGAGCTCGATGAAGATCAGTTTTTCACGTACCTCAATCTCTACACCTGGGCCCTAAGATCTGGCAGGAAAGAAGCCGCGCTCGGCTTTGCTGATGAAGCCATCGCACGTGCGCCGGAACGGGATGATACACATCTGGCAAGGGCACAGGCATTGGCAGAAATGAATCGGTATGATGAAGCGCTTCTTAGTGCAAAAGAGGCCATGCGTATTGATGGTAACAAAGCCGGCAACCACGGACTTGTCGGAGAGATTCTCTATCGACTACAACAATACAAAGAAGCAGAAACGCATTTGACCGAGGCGCTTTCACTCGATCAAAACCTGCTACCAGCACTCACAGGACTCGCCCAAACAAAATGGGCCCTGAATAAACGGGAAGACGCGCAACAATTATTACAACGCGCACAGCAAATGGCCCCCAACCACCCACGCGTTCAGCAAATCGCGCGCGAGTTTAATTCATCTCGATGATCGCACAGCAAATGCGTTACGCTAAAGAAACCAGACAGCATAATTTATATCACTCCTTTCGCCTATCCAACGTGATTCCCCATCTTATTTATAGCAGCCGGCTACCCCGGTACATTACCCTCTGCTCTCTTCTCTTCATCCTATCCAACTGCACAACATCAGATCCCGTCCCGGCCCCACAGACTCCCCCCTGGTTTCAAGAAATAAGCAAACAAGCCGGCATAGATTTTAAACATGTACGGGCTTCAGCATCAAATTTCTACTTCCCGGAAATCATGTCTGGCGGCGTTGCCTGGATTGACTATGATAACGATGGGCTCCTTGATCTTTATCTGGTTCAAGGAGGAGATATTGATACAAAGGACGCACAATTTACCAATGTGCTTTATCGCAACATCGATGGTAAACATTTTGAAGATGTAACAATCGCTGCCGGCGTTGGTGATACGGGGTACGGCATGGGCGTTGCCGTTGGTGATGTAGATAACGATGGTGATCCCGACCTCTATGTGACAAACGTGGGCCCCAATGTACTTTATCGAAACGAAGGAGATGGTACGTTTACTGATATCTCTGTTTCCTCCGGCACCAACCATGCGGGATGGGGGGCCAGTGCAGCTTTTGCTGATTATGATGGGGACGGCTTGCAGGATCTCTATATCACAAACTATATCAATTGGGCACCGCATCAGGAAATAGAATGTTTCTCCGGCGGATCAGGTCGCGACTATTGTCACCCGGACAACTACAGATCACCCGCCGCCGATGCGCTTTTCAAAAACGAAGGCGATGGACGTTTTGTTGATGTAACAGCCGGCGCCGGCATCGATGCCGTTTCAGCAAACGGACTTGGGGTTGTGCCAGGATATTTTAACGACGATTATCTCATCGATTTTTACGTCGCCAACGACGGTAATCCCAACCAGCTCTGGCAAAATAATGGAGATGGCACGTTTACCGACCGCGCGTTGATTACAGGCGTATCCGCAAACCGCCAGGGTACTGCAGAAGCCGGCATGGGCGTAATCGCCTTTGATTTGGAAAACGATGGGGATACAGATTTACTACTCACCCACCTGCGCGACGAAACCAACACGCTGTATCGCAATGACAATGGTAATTTTCAAGATGTAACCATTGCCGCAGGACTTTCATCTCCCAGTCTTCCCTACACCGGATTTGGCCTTGGGGTAGCAGACTTTAATCACGATGGTCTCCTTGATATTTACGTTGCCAACGGCAAGGTTGGACGCGGCAAGATTGGACAGGATAATACCCCAGACACATCAGGCCCATTTGCTGAACCCAATCAATTATTTAAGGGAACCGAAGCCGGCAAGTTTGTGGAAGTTGAGCCGGCGGGAGGTGTAATCACATCTTCGATATCAACAAGCCGCGGCACTGCGCTCGCGGACATCGATAATGATGGAGATCTTGACATCGCCGTCATTAATAACCACGGAAGTA
>JBGCEN010000227.1:0-17683 GCA_045106435.1 Rhodothermales bacterium | reverse complement strand
AATGGTTGGGTGCCGTTTTCTACACAAAATCCTGCTGTCCTCATTAGCCCGACGCCTCAAATGACATTCCTTGAAAACAAGTGGTACTCCATTCGATTATATGGAAGAAACACCTGTTCTCCTACAGACAAGATGGACCTTTTTGTAGTACGTGTACCATTTTCCGCAAACTGCACATTCATATCTACTTTCGCCCCTTGTAACGCAGATTTCGAACTAACATCTGTAGTAGGAGGTGGAAGTCTTGCTACGCAAGCGATCAATAAGAGTGAAGCCAATATTCTTACCATGAGTACTGCCTGGGACTTTGGAGACGGAAATATCCGATTTGGCGGTTCATCACCAGAGCATACCTATACACGAGGTGGCACTTACAATGTGACACTTACTGTAGAAGATGAAAGCGGTTGTAAAGACGTAGCGACAAAAAGCATTACAGTTCGCGGACGCAATGAATTTGGGGCTTCTCGCTCTGCTTCAGGCGTAAGCGACAAGGTGAAGCTTGTTCCAAATCCAGCTAACAGACACCTGGAAGTTCAATATGAAAGTGAAAACGCTAGCTATTTCAAGCTATACACCTTGGACGGTCGTGAACTTCAGGTTGTGGAGCTTGACTCAACAAGCCCTTCAACAACGGTGGACACGCAAGATGTTCCACAAGGAATGTATATCGGTAAAATTTATGATAATGGGATATTGATCTCTTCACATAAGATTTTGATCACACATTAAGCATTAATTTTGTCTCTGTCGTTGACTTCGATGCTGGGCTCGCCTGGTATCGAAGTCTTTTTTTAATTCTAAGCCTGCTAAACAATCGCTTCTATATCGATTGTTCTCTTCATAAAGTCAACCTTGTCCCCTACTCCGCGCTCACCCAAAGCAGCTCCAATCGGCGAGGCCATGGATAAGGCAAAAAACTCCGTCTCCCCCTCGATGATTTTGCCCAAACTCACAGAAAAATAATAGAGGCCTTCATTGGTTTTTACTAAAGAGCCGAATGCAACTTTGCCTAGTGTCTGTTCTGGCCTGATTCGCGAAAGCATCTGCAACATCTTATTTGCCTGGGCCAGTTGCATACCCACTTTATTCAGCTCCAAAGTCATCATTTCCCGTCCCGTCTCAAACTTATCTCCAGCGCTACTCTTTGTGTCATTATTGACCGCGTCCTGAAGTTGGGCAATCTCCTCTTGCAAACGTTGCGTTCGAGACTCGACATGCGTAATACATGCCTGGTGAATATCTGCTTTGTTCATGGTGATAGGTTTTCAGGTGAACAAAAATGCTATTTTTATTTTTCTGAATAAAACGCCTCACCATTACCGCCAATCAATGAAGCATTTCTTCCTTATTCTTTTACTTATATATCTCGCTGTACGTGCACAGGCTCAAGCCGACGTTCCCAAGACCTACTCCAAGCCAGTCATCATGCACTACATGCCGTGGTTCGACACCCCTGAGTTCAACGGTCAATGGGGATGGCATTGGACAATGAATAATCGTAATCCTGATATTATCGTCGATCCCATGTTGGGAAAGCGCGAAATAGCCTCTCACTTTTACCCACTGATTGGACCTTATGCAAGCAAAGATTCCGATGTCATTGAGTACCATCTTTTATTAATGAAATATGCAGGAGTAGATGGCGTCATCATCGATTGGTATGGCGTCCAGGGACGTAACGGCGACATCAACAGCCTCCTGACCAACTCCAATGCGCTGATTGATATGACCGATGAGGTAGGGCTCCAGTTTTCTGTAATGCTGGAAGACCGCTTTGCGGATTCAATAGGAGATGGCCAAGCCAATTTTGCATACCTAAGAGACAACTATTTCACAAAGCCCAACTACACACGCCACGGAATTGGAAACGCCCCCCTGATTGGTGTTTTTGGTCCTATTACATTTGAGTTACAAAGCGACTGGGACAGCATCACGCCCTATGCCGGAGAGGATATTACCCTGTTGCCATTATGGTATGAATCCAATGATATGGGCATTCATGCAGATGGCGAATATTCCTGGATATATGAGGTGGATTCACTCAACGATTATGCAAGACGGCTTGAGCGTTTTTACCAAAATAGAGCGCCTGGTCGCGATGTTGTGATGGGAATAGCATATCCTGGCTTCAAAGATTTTTATGCTGAAGGAAATGCCGGAAACAGTTTTTTTACCATACCTCACCAAAACACACTCGACACTACTTTCCAACTCACACAACAATATGATACTGATATCGACCTGCTTCAGCTTGCCACTTGGAATGACTTTGGCGAAGGCACCATGTTTGAGCCAACACTCGAATTTGGCTATCAGTTTTTAGTCGAATTGCAGCAGTTTTTGGGCGTAGGATATGGAGAAAAAGAATTCATGCAGATTCATCGTCTCTATTTGCTCAGAAAAAAATACACCAATGATATGGCTGCTCAAACCCAGCTTGACCAGGTGTTTGATCACTTCACAAACCTACGTGTAGACGACGCTATTAACTTGATGGATGTAGTAGATGGTACTTCTCATATTGAATCAGCGGCCTTTGCAAATATTCAGATTTTCCCAAATCCGACTTCATCTATATTAGTTATCAAAGGGAGTCTTCCTTTTGATACCAATATTGAGTTATTCACTGTTTTAGGAGAAAAAATCAGAATTGACATACATGACCAAACGGTTGATCTTAGCGGAGTGAAACAGGGCATGTATTGGCTTGTGATGCAGGCGAATGGAAAGCGTAGGTCGGTATTGGTGAGTAAGTGGTAGCGGCATAAAAAACGTCAGTCTTTTGTTAAACAAATTTTTTACTCAATGAAACCGAAACTCCTACTACTACACGGTGCACTAGGCAGCAAAAAGCAACTAGTGCCCATTAAGAATCTGCTGAAAGAGCAGTTCGATGTCTACACGCTGGACTTCGAAGGTCATGGCGAATATCTATCGAATAATGAGTTTAGTATGGCGCTTTTTTCTCAAAACGTCATTGACTTTTTAGATACAGAAGGGATTGATTCAATTCACATATTTGGCTATAGCATGGGTGGATATGTTGCCTTACAAACTGCCTTGGAGGCTTCTCATCGCATTGATAAGATCGTCACATTGGGTACCAAATTCGACTGGTCAGTTGCATCAGCAGAAAAGGAAGTTCGCATGCTCAATCCAGATAAGATAGAAGCCAAAGTGCCTCATTTTGCCCAACAACTAAAAGACCAGCATCACCCACAAGACTGGAAAACGGTCATGCATAAAACGGCTGATATGATGCTTGGGCTTGCCCATGGAAACGCATTAGACGAGCAGGCCTTAAAGCAAATCAATCACCATGTAAGCATCGGTCTTGGAAGTCTTGACAACATGGTAAGCCTGGAAGAATCGACGCTAGCCGCACAGACTTTGCCACAAGCTTCACTTGTACAGCTACCAGATGTGAAACATCCGATAGGACAAATTGCTCCGACAGTTTTAGCTAAATACATACGTGAATCTTTGGGCTAATAAGTCGTATTGGAACAGCTAAATCCGTTTGAGACGGAATACAAAAAAGCACCGTTTATATTTTATAAACGGTGCTTTCTTATTACGGTGTAATCGTAGGAAATACCCTATCGAGGAATATGACTTCTTCTAAAGTAGTTATCAAACGAACGAGCAACATCAAGTGAATTGGTTACTCCATCAAGGTTGATATCGGATGTTTTATTTCCAATTGTGAAGTACTGATTCATGACACCACCAAGGTCAAGTGAGTTTACCTGATTATCAGAAGTCTCGTCTCCTTGTAGCAGCATTGCTTTACCGTCTACCAGGATACTAGGTGCTCCAGATTCGACTGGATTCACATAGACATTCGCAACTTGCGTCAAGTCAGCAAACAAGGTCGTCCCTACCGTAGGCACAGGCTGTGCAGTAAGTACGCCCAAGTGGTTACGATGCTGCACACTCAAATAGAAGCTACCAGCCTGAGGCACAGGGAATAACGTGTGTCCGTCCATTCCTGCCACAGTTCCATCATGTAATAACAAAGCAGCAAATCTGTCCAGGACAATACGTGTATCGGCAGTATCGCGAATTTCGATCAACAACCAGTCAACGATGGAGTCGTGAGGCATTGAAGAGCCTGTGATTGCTTCTGAGCCAGCGTAGTTCCAAGGAGCTACGTTAAATGGCTGTGAAACAGGTAATACATTCTGGCTATTCAAGGCTGTACGCATCTGGCCTGCATTCTGGGAGTATGCTCCTTGCAGGATAGCCGAGATGGCAAGACGGTTAGCAGGCGCAGGTGCACATGTGGAACTACAGTTACTCAGGTCATTGATAAAGTCACCATAACCTGTGTAGTTACCAGATGCACTTGTATAAGCAAACCATCCGGAAAGACCAAGGTCACTATCGAAGCTATTTGCTCCAGCACCATATTGGAAGCCGAACGAACGGTCAACCGGATTATGGCTAAGGAAGAGCGTATCTCCAGTGAGATTTCCCTGCCCTATCAAGCGTGAACGAATTGAGTCGACCTCATAGTAATCCCATGTTTGGAATAAAGTACGTTGCACTCCTTGCCCAATTTTGAATCCTCCGCCAGCTGCTGACCATGCTCCCCAATCGCGAGCGTTGACCAACCAGACGTCTACTTCCCAAGTCAGCGTTGGGTTAGATTTATTCTCAAGCGTTCCAATGATATGTGCTGAACCATTTGTATAGCGCTCAATTCTTCCCGTGTTATTAGCAAACTGGTACGTCGCGTCGGTACCAGGATGAGTTCCAGAGGTAAAGAGGAAGCTATGCTGTCCATTAAGGAAGTCTCCTAACTCGCAACTTGTTACGCATGGAGGGTTTGCAATCGTGATATCTTCAATATCATGATTATCCTCATCGAGCGGACTCAGGATTGTATTATCAACAGCTGGACCATCATTAGTAGGATTATTATCAAAGGATCCATCCATATCAAATCGGTTTAGTCCGTTTTGATCTTCTGCTTTAAATATCTCTGCAGTGTTACGGAAGTTTCCAGCTCCGATAAACGGATCGAGAACAAGCGTGATATCGACACTATCTGTTGCTCCAGGCATAATAGGTCCAGGCAATATATATGTTGCCGTACCATTAAGCTCAAGCGTCCATGCAGGATCGAGCAAGCTACTCTGTGCAGGGATGTAATCCACGAGGGTTACATTCGTAGCAGGTCCGTTTCCTTGATTAAATACCACCATCGTATAGGTAATGGTATCTCCAGGAAGGACTTGACTTGCCTGTCCAGCAGCAAGGATTTTAATCATTGCAAGGTCAAATGGCTGTGTAAATCCAGCATCTATTCCTGTGATGTGCTGACCTACAAGTAAACTCATAGGGAAAGTTCTGCCACCAAAGAATGGATCACTATCCTTTTCTCTATCAAAGCCCTGACTAGAAAGCGTAGGCTGATAACCAGATGGGGTCTCAAACTCTATACTATATACTCCAGGCTCCAGATTTTCAAATAAGTAGCCTCCGTTTGCGTCTGTTGTGTCCGTGGCAATCGGTTGCCCCGCAGGATCAAGTAGTTTTACTACTGCTCCAGGAATACCTTTTTCTACGGCATCTTGAATTCCATTTACCACAACATCTTCCCAAACAAAGTCACCTATAGATGCAGCAGGAACGAAACCAGCATCAAGTGTACTGTCCATTTCACCTGAAACAAGCGAAACAATAGGACTTGAATGACTGATCTTATCAAAGTCGGAATCGATCTCATTATCATTTCCTGCAAAAGCAGTACTAGGGAAGTACCCGTTCGGAGGTGTTACCACTACCTGATAGCTTCCAGGCAATAGATTATCAAATCCATAAGCACCATTTACATCAGTAGTATCAGTAGCAAGTGTTTGACCGCTTCCATCAAGAAGGGTCATAACCACGCCAGCAATTCCAAGCTCACTCGCATCCTGTAGATCATTATTGTTTAGATCTTCCCATACAAAATCACCTATAGAAACTGGCGTATACATTCCAGCATCCACATCCGTAACCTGATCACCACTCTCAAGTGTGAGCAAGAGGCTGTTACCTGTCTGAGGGTTAGCATCAGAATCAATTTTCACATCAGAACCGGTACGCACTGGGCTAAATACAGATCCAGTAGGGAGTTCGAATGACACAGTGTAATCACCTGGGGTAAGATCGCTAAATCCATAAGCACCCGCAGCATCAGTAGTATCTTTCGCAACAACAAGTCCATTACCATCAAGTAAGACTACCACGACATCCTCAAGGCCAGATTCTCCTGTCTGAAGACCATCGGCATTGGCGTCATCCCATACAAAGTCTCCAATCGAAACTGGCTCATAGAAACCAGCATCCAGATCGTTGTAGACTTGTCCAACAATAAGGCTAACCGTTTGTGAAATACCTGTAACAGGATCGATATCAGAATCTACGACATTATCACCACCAGCAGCCTGGCTAGTAGTGCTGTAACCTGCTGGAGGCACTACTTCGATTCCATAATCTCCAGGAAGAAGACCGTCAAAGGCATAGTTGCCACTTGTGTTTGTGTTAATAGAATCAATACGTGTTCCTCCGGCATTTAATAGATATACTTTGACACCTATGAGTGGTGACTCGCCAGCATCCTGCACACCATTACCATTGGTATCTTCCCATACATAATTTCCAAGCGTGGCTTCCGGTCGATAAATACCCATATCCCATGTACTATCCGTTTCACCGAAGTTGAGTACAATACGATCTGTCACACGAGTAGCTACATCAGCGTCGCTATCCAGGCTATCATTAGCTACAGCATTTTGAGGACTCACGACATAAGTCGCAGGCAGGTCGTCGAAGAATACCTGGTAGGTATTCATTCCTAAACCATTAAAGAAGTACTTACCATTTGCATCAGTAGTATCGATCTTGATGACATTGTTCAATGTATCCATGAGATACACAATGACATTTGGAACACCTGCTTCAGCAGGGTCTTGCTCACCATTGCGATCAAGGTCATCCCAAACAAATCCACCAAGCTGAGCCGGAATACGACGGATACCAAGGTCAATCGTGGTATTGTTCTGGCCTGCAAGTAAATTGATGGTAGATGTGATTCCTGTTATAGGATCGCCATCTGAGTCAAGAGTACTCGTAGTAGTTGGATCATTTTGCTGTACAGCCACATAACCTACTGGTAAGGCCTGTAAGTCAAATTGAACTTGATAATCATTTGGAAGGAGCCTGTCAAAGAGGTAGTCACCTTGAGCATCTGTAACAGTAGAATCAAGTTTATTACCTAGTCCGTCCAAGAGATATACGGTAACACCAGCAAAGCCTGGCTCACCTACATCCTGAGCATTGTTACCAATCAAATCAATCCATACACGACTTCCAATACTACCGCGAGGAATATATACACCAAGGTCCCAATCGAGATCAACTTGATCTGGCCCAAGTGTAATTACAGATGTAAATCCGTTATTAGGATCAGCATCACTATCCGAAGCATCAGTTACGCCTTGGTTGGAAGGACTGGCGACATAATCGGCTGGTAAAGATGTCAAGTCAAACTGGACACGGTACGTACCAGGAAGAACATTTCTAAAGGTATATCGACCTTGAGGGTCTGTAGTAACCGTATCGATGTATTGTCCATTGTGGAACAAATACACATCTACACCCGCAAGTCCGACCTCCAATGGATCTTGAATTCCATCTTCGTCTTCATCAATCCAAACAAGGTCACCAATGATTCCCTGCTGTAAGTACAGACCAGCATCCCAACTCGTATCCTGCTCGTTTGCAGAAATCAACGTAGGAATTGTTAGGCCAGTTACTGCATGTACATCAGAGTCAAGGCTATCTGAATTTCCTGTATTCCCTAGAATGTCTTTTGGTGTAAAGGCATAGTTTGCAGGAATACTATCAAATTCAACGTAGTACTGGCGGTTTGGAAGCAAATTGGTGAAGAGGTACTTACCATTTACATCAGTCTTCATTGTTTCAATGAATGTACCTGTCTGTGCTACAGGGTCATAGCGGTAAAGGTTTACAACCACATCTTGCACACCAGGTTCGGCTATAGACTGGAGACCGTCACGGTCGAGGTCTTCCCAAACAAGGTTTCCAAATACACCACTTCCGACGAATCCGAAGTCGACATTCAGGTATGCACTTGTATCAGCTACAGTCGTAGCACCGACGCGAACTGGAGACTCTCCAGTAGGCGCTCCACCCACCATAAGGTCAAGCGTGCTGCTCACTACACCGTTTACAGGGTAGTCAGTATTTTGAAGACCGTTATCATTTTGGTCTAAACCACCATCAGCAGCAGTCTCAGATGGATCAGTAGAGATCAATCCTTCGAGTGCGCCACCTGCCTGGAAGTTTCCAGGATCAACAGCTACGACATATTTGCCAGCTGCGAGGTAGTTGAAGATATAGAATCCGCCATTGCGTGTAGTATCGCGAAGAACTGGATTCACTAAGTCATTTTCAGAATAAATAGAAAGGGCTACTCCATCGATGGCGGCTTCACCTGAATCAACCATTCCATTTGAACTTGTGCTGGAAAGTGCACTCGACCCATCATCGTCCATCCATACATAATTACCCAAGGCAATCGGCTGGTACAATCCAAAGTCGACATAGTCGTTTGAAGTAGTTCCTGTATTTGCATCGTTGCTTACTTCGCTTCCAGGTGTTAGCGTAATTGGAAGCGATACGATAAAGCCACCGTTTGCTCCTGTTCCGGTAGAACCATTATCGTCATTATCGACATTTACAAGTTCAGGATCAGCTCCTGGCTCGTAAGGTCCTGTGATGGAACCATTGGTACCAGAAGAACTCACAAATGATGCATCAGGAGGAAGCACCTTGACAACATAGTCGCCTTCGGCAAGTCCTTCAAAGGTGTAAACACCACTACCGTCAGTCGTAACTGCTGTAATGAAGGTATTCCCGTCACCACTGTACAACTCGACACGCACCATACCGATACCGCTTTCTGTTCCTTCAAACAGACCGCTGTTATTTCCATCATTCCATACACTACCAGCGAGGGTCTGTGTATAGAATCCGAAACCGAGGCTATAATTAGCCTGATCGTCAGGACTCATATCAGGGCGACCTAGGGTTGGAGTAGGTTCGCCTGTAGGCTCCACATCGCCTAGCGTAACAACGGCAGTGGCTACGCCTCCTGCCCAAAGGCCAGTAGTGGCCAACGTTCCGTTATCATCTGTAAGTGAAGCATTCGTATTTGGATCAGCTGCTGCTGCTTCGCTTGCCACACCTGCACTCGAAATCATGGAAGCAGAACTCACATAATGTTCAAGCACATTTCCAGAAGCAAAATTATCAGCATCTACAACGGCAACATAGTCACCTTCGCTGAGATATGTAAAGAGGTAATAACCTCCGCTTTGAGTCGTGTCGCGATCCACGAGGATATAACCTCCAAGTCCATCATCTTTATACAGACTAATAGCGACACCATCAATCGGCTGCTCACCAGGGTCAACTTCGCTATTATTATTCAAGTCAAACCACACAAAGTTACCAAGGCTGTGCGGACGATATAGTCCAAAGCCAATGGTTGAATCAGTGGTTGTTCCTGTAGCGCTATTGACCGTATTGTTAAGTGCGTTTCCTGCGAAACCTGCATCCAGTGTATCAAGGTCGGTTTGGACAAGCATACCCGTCTGGGTTCCATTGTCGTCATCGAGTAGATTCGTTGAAGCACCAGGAGCTGGCTCGTAAGGGCCAGTCTGGCTACCATTGGTGCCACTGCTACTTGCGTAGCCTGCTGGCAAGTCTAGCGCTACGGAGTAAATACCTTCAGGTAGACCTGTAAAGAAATACTTACCATCCGCAGCAGTCATAACGCCACCCGGCTGATCGTCAGCAGTTCCTAGTATTCCATCAGCTCCTACAAGAATTTCGTTTCCAAAATTATCATAAAGCCTTACCGTAATATTTGCAATACCTGTATCGCCTGCTGCAGGCTCAAACAGACCGTTATTGTTCAAATCTTCAAAAACGATATTACCAAGCTCCATGCGATAGAATCCAAAGTCAAGCGTATAGTTGGCCTGATCATCTGGAGCATTATCGATGTCACCGCCGGTGTCATCGGTATCGACTGTAGGTTCTACACCTCCCAGGCTGACAGCCTGGCTAGCAGCAAAACCTGCCAAGAGTCCACTACTCTGCTTCTCTCCATTGTCATCATCGTCTAAATCATTATCCGGATCGACAGGTGCAGTTTCAGTTACCAAACCTGCAGTGTTCAATCCAGAACCAGAGCTTAAATATCCTTCCAATGTTCCTCCAGGTCCGAAGTTGACATTGGCAGCTGCTACTACATAATCACCTTCTGGAAGAATGGTAAAGACATAATAACCGCCATTTTTAGTTGTATCAAGTGCAAGTAGGCTTCCAGTAGGATTACCCAATGCATCTGCATTATAGAGTGCCATAACGACACCATCAATTCCTGTTTCAGCAATCTCGCGTGTGCCGTTATTATTGGTGTCGAAGAAGACCTGATTACCTACTGAGTAGAAACAGTCTATCACTTTGATCACAAGGGTATCACTCTGGTCTCCACAGCTGCCGCCACCGATTCCGGTTACGACATAAGCAAAGCGGTATTGATTACCCAGCTGGCTCACATTAAAGCGTAGGTTACTTCCAGCCAGCATTGACCCAGGAGCACCAAAGGCACCATCGACGTCATACCAGGTAGTAGTCCAAACAGGATCACCAGGAAGCGGGCCACTCAGGATAAGGCTATCAAGGAAAATGCGATCCTCAAATGGCATTGTAAATGGGCTATCCTCTCCACATACTTCAGCAGTATCTTTCAAAACTGGTGGTGGAGTTTGAGTAACAACAGTAAGCGTAACTGTTGAAGTACTATAACAATTTGATGTCCCATTTTCTACACGGGCAAACACGGTCGTTGAACCAGTATTGTACGGATTAGCAAGGGCGCCTTGATCTGCGTCTGCGTCATTTTGATCAGCATGATAGGTCACGACATAGTTCGTGGTTGGATCAACAGTCGCATCTACGCTCGTAAGATCAAAATCAGCAACACCTGAGTTTGGAGCATTTTCACATAAGGTGATTGCAGCAGGATAAGCAGCTGGAGTTGTAATAACCGTTAGGGTGATAGCACTTGTGCTATAACAACCTGTAGTTCCATTTTCTACACGTGCATAAATCGTTTGAGTTGGAGATGTAAATGGAGATGAAAGTAAACCAACATCACCATCTGCATTTGTCTGTGTCGTGTGATACGTTACGATATAGCTCTGAGTAGGATCGACAGTGTTATCGAGACTTGTCAGGTCAAAATCGGCCACATTTCCTTCTGGACTTGTACTACACAGCGTAATACTCGCTGGAGAAGCTACAGGCACGTCTGTAACATTGAGGTCGATCGTTGCAGTTGTAAAGCAGCCTGAAGTACCATTTTCTACACGGGCATAAATAGTAGCATCGCCAGAGGTATAAGGACTTGGCAAGGCAGCTCCATCTGTATTGGCTAGTAGCTGACTGGCATGGTATGTAACTACATAGGTTCCGGTTGGATCTACAGTCGCATTCAATCCGGCAAGATCAAACATTGCAGTAGTCCCACCAGCAGTACTTGCACACAAGGTGCTTGAAGTTGAATTGGCTGCAGGTGTTGTAACCACTGTTAAGCCAACAGTATTGGTACTAAAGCAACCCGTCGTACCATTTTCTACACGTGCATAAAGCGTCGTGTTTCCAGTCATATAGCTCTGCGAAACAGCACCGAGGTCCTGATTTGCATTAATCTGAGAAGTATGGAAGGTAACCACATAACTACCAGAAGTGTCGATCGTCGCGATAAGTCCTGCGAGATTAAAGATCGCGGTATTCCCACCAGCGATATCTGAACAAGCTGTTGACGTAGCAGCGATTGCAGCAGGTGTGGCATTCACTGTCAGCGTGACAGGTGAAGTGCTCACACAAACGCCATTTGCAACGCGGGCATAGATCGTGATTGAGTTCGTTTTAAATGAATTTGGCAATGCATTAGCACCAGACGCAGCATCAGCTGGTGTCTCATGATAGCTTACCGTGTATGAACTGGTAGGATCAACCGCAGCATTAAGGTTCGTTAGGGTAAATGTCGCAGAATCATTTGCCAAATCATCAGAACACAATGTCTGAGAAGCTGGATTCGCTACAGGAAGTGTAGTTACTGTTAGACTAACAGTGCTTACATCAACACAGCCCGTTGTTCCATTTGCAAGGCGAGCATAAATATCACCCGAAGCACTAGCATAACTTGTCGAAAGTGGCGCTGCACCCGACATGGCATTCGCGGTAGATGTATGATATGTTACTGCATACGAACCTGAAGGATCAACTGTAGAATTTGCAGAAGCAAGATTAAATGTTGCAGTTGTTCCACCTGCCAAATCAGAACAAGCTGTCAATGCAGCATTCTGAGCATCTGGAGTTGGATTAACAGTGATCGCTACTGTTGAGGTAGCAAAGCAAGCTCCACCAGGAACTTCTATGCGTGAATATAATACCGTTGTTCCAGTGACATATGCATTCGGCATGGTGATGGCATTTTGATCCAAAACCGCGTCATTAGGATTCGTATGGAAAGTAACCACATTGCCGCCCAGCATATCGATCTGTGAGATCAAGCTAATAAGATTAACAGTAGCGGTCGTTCCTCCGGCAGCGTCTGTACATGCTGTTACTGATACAGGGTTAGCAATCGGTTGCTGTACGACGTTGAGAACAACAGCATTCGTACTGAAGCAGGTTCCGTTTGCGACTCTTGCATAGATCGTAGTCGATGCAGAGAAATACACAGGCGAAAGCGGGAAGTTTCCTGAGTTCGCATTGATCTGATTGGCGTGATAGGTCACTAAATAGCTTCCCGTTGGATCAACCGTTGTATTCAGACTTAGCAAGTTAAACATGGCCATCGTTCCTCCTGGCAAAGCGGCACAAGCCGACAAGATTGCAGGATTGGCAGCAGGCACAGTATTCACAGTAAGCGTTACAGGTGCTGTAGTGAAACAGGCACCATTTTCTACACGGGCAAATAGTGTTGCACCGCTAGTATTATAGGTTGCTCCCAATGGAGAAGCATCGTTGTTCGCTTGCGCTTGTGTGATGTGGTAGCTCACCGTATTGGTTCCTGCTGGATCTACCTGAGCATTTGCTGCCGACAAGGTAAAGTCAGCGGTCGTACCGCCAGGTACTGTCGAACACTCAGTCAATGCACCAGGCTGTGCTGCTGGTGTTGGAGATACAGTCAAGGCTACTTGTGAAACGTCATAACAGCCTGTTGTACCATTTTCTACACGAGCAAAAATAACAGCATTCATACTCAAATAGGCAGAAGGCAATGCCCCAACATCAGCCATCGCAGCATTTGAAGTCAGATGATATGTCACCACGTAGCTTCCTGTAGGATCGACCTGCGTATTTGCAGAAGCAAGATTGAATGTAGCAGCCACTGCGCCCGGAGGGCTTGCACATTGTGAGATAGCACCATTAGATGCTACTGGCTGTGCGTCTGATGTGATCGTTACAGACTCAATATCGAAACAGCTAGAAGATGTTTGGCTTCTAATATAGAATGTCTTTGTTGCTGTAATGGTTTGGCTTGCACCAATGTCAGTTGTAGGATTACCTGCATCAGCAAGGCTGTTGTGATAGGTAATCGTTCCTCCTGCGCTGTTATTATCAGTAACGCGCGTAGCAAGATCAACTACTGTTCCGGCACATACCGTCAGTGGTGTAGTAACAAGATCAGGTGTATTATTAATAATGATCGTAACATCCTCGTCGTCATTTGGACAAGGTGCTGTACCTGTAACTGTGTATGTGAATACATAGGTTCCAGCGGCTACATTATTAGGATCAAATGTTCCGGTAAAGGCATCAAATGCAGTACCTGGTGCTCCTGACTTAAGGGTCCAGGCTCCACCAGCAGTTTCTCCAGACAGATTCGTAGCCAAATCAATCACTGCCAGGCCACTGGTAGCAAAACAAAGTGGTGTTGAGCCTCCGGTACCAGCAGTAACGGGTTGATTTACATTGATCGTTAATGAAGCAATATCAAAGCAATTGGCGCTAGTCTGTGAGCGCACATAGTAGGTTGTGGTAGTGATCGGACCTTGTGAAGCATTGATTGCTGTTCCCTGAGACTGGGCTGTCGCGAGGTCGCTGTAGAACGTCAATGTACCACCAGCACTATTATTATCAGTTACCAAGGTGGTCATATCCACCGATTGATTTCCGTCATTACAGACGGTAGCATCATTAGTGATCAAGTCTGGAACTGTATTCACAACCACCGTGACATCTTCGTCATCATTAGGACATGGAGCTGTTCCTGTAACGGTATATGTAAATACATAAGTACCAGTAGCAAGTCCGTTTGGATCAAGCACACCTGTAAAGGCATCAAAGTTTGCTCCAGGGTTACCAGTCTTGATGGCCCAGCTTCCACCAGCAGTTTCGCCAGCAAGTAGATTATCCAGGGTTATAGTAGAAAGGCCATTAGGCGCCTCACATACATTCTGTGAACTACCCAAACCAGCTGTCACAGTTTGATTCACCGTAACAGCAACTGCTGCCACATCAAAACAACCAGGTGTAGTTTCACTTCTTACATAATATGTAAACGAGCTGCTTGGGCTGACTGTACCACTTGGCAGCGCATCCGCAGCGTTGCCAGTCATAGCCAATGGCAGAGTAGCGTAATAAGAAAGTGTTCCTCCGGCAGAGGCATTATCTGTTACTTGTGCAGATAGATCAGCAGAACCTCCATTACAAATAGAAATCGGTGTACCTACAAGATCAGGAGTAGCATTAATAATGACTGTTACATCCTCATCATCAGGTGTACACGGTGGAGTTGCACCTATTGTGTAAGTAAATACATATGTCCCTACAGCAAGACCATTCGGATCGAGTGTTCCGGTAAAGGCATCGAAGCTACTACCTGGGCTACCAGTTTTGATCGTCCATGATCCTCCAGCTGTTTCACCAGTAAGAAGATCAGCAAGGTCCTGAACAGTCAAGCCAGAAGTAGCATAGCAGAAGTTAGCAGTGCTACCTGTACCAGCTGTAACAGTTTGATTTACATTTACATCAATAGTGGCAATATCAAAACAACCACCTGTTGCATCACTGCGCACATAGTATGTGGTAGTAGTACCAGGGCTGACTGTACTGGCAATAGCGCCAGTAGGCGTATTAGCATCAGCTAGGCTATTATAATATGTTAGCGTCCCTCCAGCAGAAGCATTATCTACCACGAGTGTCGCAAGGTCGATCGAGCCTCCATTACAAATAGTCCCAGGCATCGTAGCTAAGTCAGGACTTGCGTTTATGGTGACGGTTACGACTTCGTTATCATTAGGACATGGAGTAGCTCCGGTCACAGTATAGGTAAAGGTATACGTTCCAGCTGCCAGGCCATTCGGATCAAGACTTCCTGTAAAGGCATCAAAAGCGCTACCAGGTGCGCCCGTAGTAAGTGCCCAGCTTCCGCCAGCTGTTTCACCACTAAGCAGGTTAGTCAAATCAATAATCGCCTGACCTGAAGCTGCATAGCACTGAGTCTGGGTCGAGCCCGTACCTGCTGTAACAGGATTATTTACCTGAATAGTTACTGCTTCAATATCAAAACATCCACCAGTAGCATCGCTACGAATATAGTATGTAGTGGTAGTTGTTGGAGTAACAGTCGAAGACGCCAGGGCTCCAGTTGGAGTTTGAGCGTCCGCTAAATCATCATAAAAAGTAAGCGTTCCGCCAGTAGTCGCATTGTCCACGACGAGTGTCGAAAGATTTACAGAAGAGCCTCCATCATTACAGATAGTATCTGGAGTTGTTGTAAGATCAGGAGTAGCATTGATCGTGACCGAAACGACTTCATCGTCATTTGGGCATGTGCCTCCTCCAGCTACCGTATAGGTAAATGTATACACACCAGCTGCAAGGCCATTTGGATCGAGTGTACCTGTAAAGGCATCAAATGCGCTTCCGGGAGCTCCGGAAGTAAGAGCCCAGGTTCCACCAGTAGATTCACCAGCAAGTTGGTCGGCGAGGTCAACTACCGCCAAACCTGAGGCAGCGTAGCACTGACTAAGTGGAGTCGCAGTACCAGCTGAAACGGTGTTACTAACAGTGATCGAAATTGCTTCAATATCGAAACAACCATTGGATGTCTCGCTTCTCACATAATAAACCTGATTGCTCGTTGGCCCAACTGTGCTACTTGCCAGACTTCCAGTTGGAGTCTGTGCATCGCCCAGACTGTTATAATAAGTAAGGGTTCCACCAGCGCTGGCATTATCTGAAACTAATGTGGCAAGATCAATGGAGGACCCATTACAAATTGTCGCAGCGTTTACAGCGAGATCAGGTGTAGGATTAATGATAATCGTTACAACTTCTGCGTCATTAGGACAAGGGAATACCCCGGTAACCGTGTAGGTAAAGGTATATGTTCCAGCGGTAAGATTGTTAGGGTCAAGAGTTCCCGTAAAGGCATCAAAATTTGAACCTGGAGTACCCGAAGTAAGTGCCCAAGAACCGCCAGCGTTTTCTCCGTTTAGTAGAAGATCAAGACTAATAGTAGGTAGTCCTGAAGCTGTAAAACAAATATTGGCAGCTGCTAAGGCCGTTCCGGCATTAGCAGGCTGATTTACAACGATCTCTACATCAACAACATCAAAGCAACCAGCTGCGGCTTCTTTTCTAATGTAATAAGTAGTAGTTGCAGTAGGCTCGACAACAACCGTAGGCAAAATGTCAGTAGTACCTGATTGTGCTCCGGCAAGGCTGCTATGATAGCTAAAGGTTCCTGTTGTTGCTGCGTTATCTGTTACAGTAGTAGCAAGGTTTACACTACTTGCTCCATCATTACAGATTGTATCTGGAATTGTACTAAGATCAGGAGAAGCATTTACAATAACTGTAACATCTTCATTGTCAGCAGGGCAAGGAGCAGATGCTGCAACAGCATAGTTAAATACGTATGTACCAGTCGCTAATCCGTTTGGATCAAGCACTCCTGTAAAGGCGTCGAATTGCACGCCTGCATTTGCTCCTGTACTGGTCCAGGTTCCACCTCCACTTTCGCCAGTAAGCAAACTGGCAAGGCTGATCACTGCTAAGCCACTTGGTGCTTCACATACATTGGCAGTAGAACCAGCACCCGCCGAAACAGTTGAATTTACATCCACATCTACAGATGCAATATCAAAGCAACCATTGGTTGTTGTGCTTCTGATATAATATGTCTCATTTGAAGTAGGAGATACTGTACTTGCAATACCAGCACCGCCTGTCGCAGCGGCACCAGCAGTTTCGTAGTACGTAAAAGTACCAGAAGCACTGGCATTATCTGTTACAAGCAACGCAAGGTTTTGAGAACTTCCATTACAAATAGTAGCATTTGTTGTACTAAGGTCTGGAGTTGGATTTATCGTAATCGTAAGGTCTTCTGAATCACCAGGACAATCTCCATTTGCAGCCACGGTGTACGTAAATTCATATACACCAGCAGCAAGATTATTTGGATCAAGCATCCCTGAAAATGCGTCAAAATTGGCGCCAGGAGCTCCACTTTTGATAGACCAGCTACCGCCAGCGGTCTCTCCAGCAAGTCGGCTAGCCAAATCAATGCTTG
>JBGCEN010000226.1:0-5289 GCA_045106435.1 Rhodothermales bacterium | reverse complement strand
CACGCTCTCACGGCAAGCAGCGTTGTATTTTTCAATCCCGTATTCTTCTACCTGATGGCGTCCTTCCAGTCCGAGTTGCTTTTCAACCTCAATCTCCACAGGCAGACCGTGCGTGTCCCATCCGCCTTTTCGCTCAACCTTAAACCCTTTCATCGTTTTGTAGCGACAAAAAGTATCCTTAATGGTTCGCGCCAATACGTGATGAATACCTGGCCGGCCGTTGGCCGTTGGCGGCCCTTCGTAAAATGAGAATGTTGGTGCGCCGGCGCGAGCTGCTACGCTTTTCTCAAAGATTTTTTGCGCTTCCCACTTCGCCAGAATTGATTCTTCAAGCGCCGGCAGGTCAAAGTTTTTTTCTTCTCTAAATGCTGTCATATATACGCTACACTTGGAATGGTCCAATCTCAGAATTGCCCATATACGATAGGGTCTGCTTTATTGTTCAATATTTCTATTCCCTTATTCCTCGGTATATTTCTTCCTGTGCGGTTTCTTAGTCGCCCATTATTTCTCCGTTCGTTTACTCATCTCCTGAATCGATATTCTGTGCCTGAAATCACAGGGCGATAACTACTTGTGATTTAACGATCAAACGAGTGATTTAAACGCCATTCATTTCCGTTTCAAACTTAGATGCTACGACTGTTTCATTAGCTATCAGCTTCTCATTTCCCCGTCGGGAGGCGTCGTCCTTCTTCATCTTTTCGATTCGTTCGTATCCCATGTTCCGATCAACAATCTGGCATGCTCTTGCCTCTTTGTTTCTAGTATTATTCGTCCCGGTTACATCAAGCAATGCGCAACCCTTCCAGGAAAACCAGGCCAAGCTTGAAGCCTTATGGTCAACGGTAATCACTACCAACGATCCAAATGAAAGGCATGAAAACGGCTTTGTAGCATACAATGACAAACTATATTTGATAGGCGGCAGAGGCCTCAAACGGGTACAATCATTCGACCCCGCAACGGGTGCCTGGACCGATGGCGCATTTCCAAATTTCCAAATGCACCATTTCCAGGCCGTGGTACATAATGACCTGATTTATGTAATTGGCGCATACTCCGGCACATGCTGCGATGCAGAATTCGGCATATCCAATATCTGGACCTATAATCCGCAGACCAACGCCTGGGTGGAGGGAGACGAAATCCCGGTAGACAGAAGAAGAGGCTCAACGGGCGCTGTCGTTTATAACGACAAGATTTATATCGTGGGCGGTATTGAAGGCGGCCACGGAGATCCTGCTACAGCTTACAACTGGTTTGATGAATACGACCCGGCAACTGGCCAGTGGAAAGTAATGCCAGATGCCCCCAGGGCACGGGATCACTTTCACGCTACACTTTTTAATGGAAAGCTTTATTTAATTGGCGGCAGAAATACCAGCGCCTCCAGTATCACAGGAGACACCATTGAAGAAATTGATGTCTACAACTTTGCTACAAACAGCTGGTCTACGCTCCCGTCTTCTAAAAACATTCCTACGCCAAGAGGTGCTACAGCCTCCATCTTATACCAGGGCAAAATTCTCCTTATCGGAGGAGAAACGGCATCACAAGAAATTGCCCACAATGAAACAGAGGCTTTTGATCCTATTTCAGAGACCTGGAGCACCCTGTCTCCACTGGTTGTAGGCCGGCACGGCACACAAGCAGCCATTGTTGATAATGCCGTTTATCTGGCTGCAGGATCAGCCCAGAAAGGGGGTTCGCCGGAATTAGACTCCGTAGAAAGATATGAAGAGACAGACCTTCAGCTTATCCAAAGAACCCACACGATTGAAGAAGGATGGAATATGCTTGGGCTCCCGGTTAATCCGCTCGATAATGGGTACCAATCTATTTATGATGATGTAAGTTTGTTGCCAAACCAGGAGCCACTTACCTGGGACGGTTCCGAGTATGATCCTTTTACGAACCTTACCATTGGCAAGGCCTATTGGGTTAAAGCGAACGAAAATGCGCCAGCTTCTCAATCACAAACGATTACTGGTACTTCTATAGACGCCCTGCAAGTTCAGCTCTTTGAAGGCTGGAATATGATTTCAGGTCCCTCTTGTGACAATGTCATTATTCTGGGATCAAGCACGGATCCAGGCGGATCAATACCTGAAGGTTCGCTTTACTTCTTTGATAATGGATATGAAGCTGCATTCAGCGACATCTTCCAGCGGGGCCGGCTCAACGAGGGGGTTGGTTATTGGGTATTTTCTACAAAAGGGGCCATTCTCACCCTGCAATGCGGCAGCTCAAAAACACAAGAAATTGCGTCAACGGGCGAGACGATTTCACAACAGCAAGAGTCTCTCGGCAAACTGACGATCAGTGACGGGGCCTTTAAATCACGCCAGATGCTCTTTGATGGTGCATCACAAGTGGGATTAAGCGAGCATGCCTACAATCTACCTCCTGCTTCGGATCTGGGCTATTTTGATGCAAGGTATATTGACCATAGACGTTTGATTGATGGCACAGAAGGCTATATCCGTGTACAAGCTTCTGAGATGCCCTTGCGCATTTCATTTGACGAAGCCCCGCAGGACAAAGTAGGCCAATTGGTCATCTCATTCCCAAGATCTGCCGATCCATATACTACCCACGATTTACAGCTTGGAGATTCTGTTGAAATCACCGACGAAAAAATCGCGATTGTTCATATACAGTTTGTTGAGCAGGTAGCCAGTGAAAAGCCGGATGCGTTTACATTACATGGCAACTATCCAAATCCGTTTAACCCAACAACCAGGATTTCATTCGATTTGCCACAGGATGCAGCAATCAGCATCCAGGTAATGGATATGCTCGGGCGCGAAGTGTTGGTTCAACAGATACCAAACGTTGCCGCCGGCAGTCATCGCTCTCTCGAGATCAATGCAAGTGAGTTGCCAGCCGGCACCTACGTCTACCGGGTAACGGCCTCACTACCAGGCGAAACATTCTCGTCAACAGGCAGAATGGTTTTACTAAAATGATCCACATGGCCTAGAACCTGTCCATTGCTGGTTAACCAACAGCCTGTACTGAATCTTCCAAATACAAAAAGCAGGGTAGACAATGTCTATCCTGCTTTTTGTATAAATACCCTCATTACGAAATCAGCGTCACAAATCGAATTAATCGATTCCCAGGTTAAATTTGTCGCGCAGCTCCTGGATGTACAGTCCTATACCATTTCGGACTTCATATGCACTTTCATACAAGTCTGCGTATGACTCTGTGGAAAAGTATGGCCTGGATTTCATCTCCATCAATAGATCGAGTGCGTTGTTTGCAGACTGAATCGCTCGTTTAAGACAGGCAATATTCCCTCCCAATACTTCGCGTTCATATCCCATGCCGTGTCCTTTGGCAACGTTGGCAGTAGTTTGCATAACGCTGGAGCAAAATTGCACCAACTCACTATCTTTAACCGCACCGGGAAGACCATCCGACCACGCCAAAACTCTCGTCGTCAAATCATAGGCATTTTGATACACAGGGATTTGCAGAAGCACTTCGAAGGCATCACGGTCCTCATCAAGAATCAAATCATCTTCAGGCAAATCCACCGAATGGAAATCATCCTCCTGTAGATTTTCTTCATCACTCTGATACTGAGTTGACTCAAACTCTTCCAACGGCAAGCCGTGCTGTATCAGGTAAGCCTTAAAAGAATCTTTCCATAACTGACTTTCTTGTTCATCCTCCGACCTTGGCAACGGGTTTTCTGCAAGAAACTGATTAAACAGTTTCATATACCGTGCAACACGATCATCATCCTTTTTTAAAAAGGATTCCCATTGATTTTCGTCCCAAATATCATCGCCGAACATAGTCCAACAAGATCTTTTATTTATATGGCGCTAAAAAACAGGGGCGTTAAGTACGCACAAAATTACGCAACGGCTAGGCGTTAAGCATAGCCACTGATTTCATGATGGCGGTAAGTTTTGGCTCAGCTTCAGCAGCTGCAGCGAGTACATGCTCGATAGAAATCGGCTGCAAGGCATCAGGGAAGCACTCATCTGTTATTACAGAAATTGCCATGGTCCGCAAATTCATATGTCGCGCAGCAATTACTTCAGGTACCGTACTCATCCCCACCACATCAGCCCCAAAGGCACGCAAAAACCGATATTCAGCTTTGGTTTCTAGATTGGGCCCGACAACGGCTACGTAAACACCTTGATGCAGTTTAATGCCTTGCTCGAGTGCTGATTTCTCAGCAAGCGCTCTGAGCTCCAAATCATAAGGCTCGCTCATGTCTGGAAACCGGGGCCCCCAATCATCTTCATTGGGCCCTTCAAGCGGATTGGCGCCTTGCAAATTGATGTGATCTGTAATCAGCATCAAGTCACCACGCCGAAAATTTGGATTCATGCCGCCGGCGGCGTTGGAAATCAGCAGAGTTTTTATCCCAAGCGATCCTAGCACACGTACCGGAAATGTAACCTCTCTCGCTGCAGACCCCTCGTACAAATGGAACCGGCCCTGGCAGGCAAAAACAGGAACACTACCCAGCCGGCCAATGATCAAATTGCCTTCATGACTTTCTACTGTGGATACAGGAAAATGAGGAATATCGACGTAATCAATTACATGTTCGACTTCTATTTCGCTGGCCAATGCACCCAAACCCGTACCGAGGATAATCCCGATAGATGGTTCAAGAGATGACACAGAACGAATTGCTTTAGCTGCAGCATCAACTTCAGCGCGGTAGCGCTCAGCATTGAATTGCTGAGACACGTTCTCCTCAGGCATGTAGTATGGGGGTAAAATGGAAATTAAATCGGACAATCAGATAGCTGACGAACAAGCATAAATGCCCGCTTGTTTCCCCTCGTGCTCATCTTTTTGAATGGCATCTTGCAAACAGCAGACGTTGAACCTGGTCGATCAGCACATGAAGAGATGGCTATCTAAACCAAAGTAAACACAAGAGCGCGCGAACACCTGAATTACAGGAAGAAAACCGACGTGATTAACGGCGGATATGCTGAATAGCTAATTTATTCTACGCAACTAATCAAGATCATTAAGAATGCGTCGGATTTTCTCAATCTCTTCCGGTGTGGCAGAAAGGTCATCCTGATCACTTTCTGTCCCAAACAGCGGAGAAGCAAATCCACCTAAATTAGGCTTATTATTCGAAGGCCTGGCATTTGAAGCTGCACCCGGAGGTGTATTCCCAGTAGGTTTCACGATCCAGCCGGCACCCGATCCATCCTGTGCACGCGGTGCAGCATTCGAAGGCGTCGCCGAACGAGGTTGTCCGTTTTGACCATTTGGCGGGAAGTTGTTTGCCAT
>JBGCEN010000225.1:0-10510 GCA_045106435.1 Rhodothermales bacterium | reverse complement strand
GCAAGAAGACGCCCCTGTTGACCTTGAAAAGAAGAGTGCTTTTGATCGGCTGGAAGGCAAGATCAGGAATTGGGGTGACACCAGCCCCGCGGCGCTCAAGTCAGTATCCATCTACAAACGGTATCATCGTTACCTGCCGGCCGCATTTTTCTTTGGCGGGGTAGCCTGGGACAGTGCGACGCTTGATCGTATAGATGCGTTGTTTGATACGATTTTCCTGCTGACCTACATCGTCGTTTTGGGCGGGCTCATCATGGTTGCGCTTTTTGTTGAGCGTGGCAATATCAAAAACCCCACGTTACAGAAGTATCGGAGCTGGTATCCGCCGGCTATTCAGTTCTTCCTGGGTGCGCTGTTTAGCGCATATTTTATATTCTATCTACAAAGCACCTCTATCCGCTCAGAGGGGATGATTTTTATCGTTATCCTGGTGGTGTTGCTCATTGCCAATGAGTTTCTTCAGAGCCGGCTGCTCAATCCATACTTGCTTTTCTCTCTGTATTACCTTGCCTGTGTCTCCTTCTTCATTTTCTTTTTGCCCGTTGTATTTAAGCAACTCGGTTATGGCATCTTTCTCGCCAGTTGTGTGATTGGGTTGATAATCACAAGCGGCATGCTGTACTTGTTGAAGTGGAAAAATATTTTTAAAGATAAAAAGCCCATCTATTATATCGCTTCGATTCTGATTGGTATTTTCATCTCGCTCAATGTTTTTTATATGCAAAACTGGATTCCTCCTGTGCCCTTATCTATGCGTGAAGGCGATGTGTTCAGAGGCATAGAAAGAGCCGGCGATGATTTTATATTGGAATATGCTACACCGAAGTGGTATGAGTTCTGGATCAATTCAGACGAGAACTTCTACCACGCAGAAGGGGATACTGTATTCGGATTTGCCGCCATATTTGCACCCACGGAGCTGGAAACCAACATCTACCACGCCTGGAATCATTATGATGAATCACAAGAGGACTGGGTGCAAACGGATAAAATAGCGGTTGAAATAGAAGGCGGCAGAAATTCTGGTTTTCGCACGTTCACGCGCAAGCGTTTTGTCTCACCGGGTCAGTGGCGTATCGATGTGAAAACGGAAGACGAGCGCGTTCTGGGACGCATACCGTTTCATATCATTCCCGTTGATAGCTCGGTTGTGCAGGTTACCTCGAGGGTGTATAAGTAGTGAGCTAGATTCAACAAGGTACAAGCACATGTATTTTTGTCCTGTCATGCTGAGCGAAGCGAAGTATCTTTGCGAAGCGCAATCGTCTAAAAATGCCTGAATGTAGTGTTTTAGACAGATTTCCCAATCTAGACAGGCTCTTCACATACGTTCAGGATGAACTGTCCCGTCGTTTTAAATGTGCTTGCATTTAGTACGCTTCCTGCCTCCGGTAATTTTAATAGTATCAACACATACATAATGAACATTGATCTCTCTGGAAAAGGCGTTTTAGTTACTGGAGCAAGCAGGGGTATCGGCAAGGCGATTGCCCGGGCCATGGCCGGCGCCGGCGCTAAAGTGGCGATACATTATAATCAGAACATTGATGCAGCTGAAGATCTTGCAAAAGAGCTGGGCGGTGGGGCTTTTTGTGTGCAGGGAGATCTTGCTGATCCGGTAGCGTGCGAGTCTTTGTTCAACGCCTCTGTGGAAGGATTGGGTAAATTGGATGTGCTGGTTAATAACGCCGGCATTTCAATACAAATACCGATGGATGCATCTACAGAAACCTGGTTCGCCGGCTGGACGCAAACCATGGCAGTGAACCTCATGGCTGCTGAGCTACTTGCGCGTTTGGCCGTTGGACATTTTCAACAGCATGCCGGCGGCCGCATCATTAACATTGCTTCGCGCGCGGCTTTCCGGGGAGATCAGGCAGATTATATGACGTATGCTGCGTCGAAAGGGGGCATGATTGCGATGAGCAAATCTATCGCCCGCGCTTTTGGAAAAGATGATATTATGGCGTTTGTGATCGCCCCCGGATTTACACGAACTGACATGGCGCAGGAATTCATCGAGACCTATGGCGAGGAGTATACCACCAGTGATCTTGCCCTAAACCGGATGACAGAACCAGAGGACATTGCCCCAATGGTTGTGATGTTAGCCAGTGGCCTCGCTGATCATGCTACGGGCACTTCGATTGATATCAACGCCGGCAGCTACACACATTGATATGATGTATGCTTTACGAGGTAGGTGTGTCGTATCCAGAAGGACGCTGCCGTCTGTTGTTTTTAAGGAGTTGGGAGATCGTGGGATAGGTCTTAACCGCCAGTATGCCAAATGCGATAATTCCCAGGACGTCACTCAATAAGTCCATGTACGAGAAGGTGCGGGTTCGGATGAACATATGCGTAATCTCCTCGATAAGCACAAAGACGAAAACAATCGCACTTCCCTTTAATACTTTAATAGATCCCAGTTTAAACGTCTTACATTCCAGTAACAGATTGACCAGATAGGCAAACGTACCCATCACAAAGAAATGGCCGATCTTGTCGCCATTGGGAATGTCGTCTACGGCATCAAGGATGAAATTACTGCCACCGCTATTGGCAATGTTAATAATCCATGCCAGACCAATGGTAAATACCAATAACACAATTCTAATAATCACGCGTTCTCCTCATTAAAAACACAAACTATAGCGCCGTTCAACGCGCCTGGGTTTAGTATCAGCGAAATGATGACGATTTAAATCCACCACTATAAACTTGTCAATGGGTTAGTGTAGTGTCAAGTTAGTTTTTAAACAGCACGTGTAAGAAGAGGGTCAAAGAGAAGAGAGAAAGAGGGAAAAAAACAAATCCTCTTTCCCACATGCGCTCTTCTGCAAACATTGAAAAACCAGACAGTAATAAACTTCAGACTACACTAGTCTTATTTCATTCCAAACAGGAACGGCATTATAAAAACGATGAAGATGGTCCATGCAGCATAGAGCGGAAGATATCTCGTAATCCAGTGCTCTACATGTTTCATGTCGACCTTATTTCGTAAAAAGCCGGCGTAATGATACAGTATGCCGGCGAGATTGCCAAAGACCAGTAAGTTTGCTCCGAGTACAGCCAGCCTGTTGGGTGTGAGGCCGTACGACGTGAGTCGAAATACAATCGCAGACAGGGCGATCATGTCTACAATTAACGCAACGACAACCAATGCTATTGCGATGTAATCGCTCACAATTTTTGTCTTATGGGTTGGTCTTTCAGAGATCGTAAAGATGGTTATCGCAAGCACGCCCATCAGCATCACGTTAAAGACGATGAGGAAATCACGGTCTGTAAACGGACTCTTTCCTTGAATGCCATTGGCGATCAAAAATCCAACAAGCGTGATTAACACAAGCGGGGAAAAGATTTTTGCAAAGGTGGGCGCCAGGCGTTGTCCAGAGTCCATCCGCTGTAGCGCTATATATGTAGCAACAATTGGTACAGCAGCTATGCCGTACACAAGTACAGTTTCTCCATACCAATCGCCAATGTGTATGCCAATAACATTAAAAAGACTGAAGGTTAGTGCGGTGAGCAATATTCCTCCAATCAGGATTAATACAGCGTAAATGGCCATTTCCCCATTAAACTTGAGATAGTTCATTCGCTGATTAAGGTCCTTGTAATTATTACCGGCAAAAGCAATCCCGACTAAAGTCCAGAGGAAAAAGGGAAGATGAATACTTGCAAGTGTCAATGTATCTGAATTCGTCGGATTGGGTAAGGTGTTGATGAAGATGGCTGCGCCGGTAAACGCAAGTCCCAGTCCAATGATATTTGATTTCTCAACCGCGTGCTTAAACAAGAAATAGCAGGCCAGCGCCGGCATCACAAAAAAGGCGATGTTGCGCGGGTAAAAAACCTCTTCATTGATTCCTTCAAAAACCATTGGCAGTTTCCAAAGTGTGCCGCCGATCAGACTCAACAGAATGATCAACATGATTTCACTGGGCCTGTGCAGAAAAGAAGTGTTGGGTCTGGAAATCGCAGGTTTGTCGAATTGCAGCCGGGCATGCCAGACTTCCAGTACGAGCGATGAAGGGTTGGCATGAAAAGCCTCGTCAAAGCTGTGTGTGAATTGCTCTGGAGATTGCCTGTAGAGCTTTTCAAGCGCCTCAGGATCCGCTAGATTTGATTCAATAGATTGGGTTATACTCATCTTTTTAAGTCAAAAATTAAAAGCTAAAAGTTAAAAGTGGGCGTAAAGCAGAAGAATCGCGTTAATTTTAGCTTTTGCCTTTTAACTTCAATCAGTTTTTGTCATTTTGATGATCTGCTCCATTTGATCGAGGTAGGCCTGGAGCGCTTTTCGGCCCTTTTCGAGGAGGCTGAATTCAGTTTTAGGCGTTCGGCCCTCGAATGACTTGACTACTTTGATGTAGCCGGCATCTTCGAGCTTTCTCGCGTGAACGCTCAGGTTGCCATCAGACGTATCAAGGAGCTCTTTCAAATCGCTGAAACTTAGCTGCTTACTTGCGGCCAAAGCGCTAACGATACCAAGTCGAATCCTTTCATGGATCAACTTGTCGAGTGATTTTGGAAATGCCTTGATGTCGGCAGGGGTATCGGCGTTTTTGCGTCGCATGCGAGGCTTCCGCCGGGTTGTTTTATCCGCCATGGTATTTCGCAATTAGAAGTCCGAAGACAATGTGTAAACCGCCAAAAGTGACAGCCATCAATACATTGCCCCACGCGTGAGGCAAGAAAAGCGTTAGGGCACCAAGGCCCAGAAACAGCATGCCCATCACCGGGATAATGCGCACGGAATAAGCTCCGCCTGCAAGTACACTGGCTCCGTACATGAGCATCCAGGTACCAGGTAGCAAGCTCGGCGCGCCGGCGTGCCACAGCGCAATGGTTAATACAGCACCCACAAAAAGCGGGGGCAAGAAGCTTGCAAGGAATTTTCTCCCCGGTCCGCTCAGTAAAGGTGCGTTGGCTTTTTTCGATTTTAAATACAGTGCGATACTCCCAAGACTGGCCGCAGAAGCTGCAACAACCATCCAGGTAATGAGCCACGTATCTCTTGAGGTCACAATGCTGGCCACATAGGCTGCGATGAGTGCAAATACGCCCATACCCACTGCACCCCAACCTGGGACGGCAGTAAATGTGCTTGTGCGAGCCATTACATCGCGAATGAACTTCAACTGTTCTTCTGCCGGCGGCTCTTCTTTCACAGGCCGGCGCTCCGGGGGGACGTTTCTGCTAATAGGATCTCTGTCTGGGATCATGGGAAAGAATTGTCTATTTGTAAAGCACTTTATGTTGCAAAGTGTAAAAGGTTTCGGCTGCCGGGAGAATTTGTTTAGAGGTACGATGGGTACGATACGTCGTTATCTTTCCCTCAGTACTTCGATTTAATCGCGCCGAAAGCGGCAAAGCAGGAGTTTTTATGCAAAATATCAACATGGTCAAATCCAACCTGTCTTAACAAATCGAGCTGATAGGTGACCGGGCGCGGAGAATCTTCTTTTTCGATATAGGCGAACACATTCTCTCGATATGCTTCGCCATTCAGTTCTTCAAGGTAGGTGCCATAGCGTTGCCACATGAATTGATGTACAGCGTTGTGCTCGTGGCTCACCAGGTCGGTGATCCAGACACTGCCTCCGGGTGCAGTAATGGCGTAGATTTTTTCAAAAGCCAGTCGCCAATCCCAGTCATCCCGAAGGTGATGTAAAACAGCTGCTGCCAGAATGATATCATAGTGCTCATTGGGCAAGTCTGCAGATCTGAAATCCTGCTGAAATGTGCGCACCTCTCCAGTTGTTAAGGGTGCGACGCGTTGCTCCGCCCGATCCAGCATGGGCCGGCTCAAATCGATGAGGTCACAATTTAGCGGTGATTTTTGCTCAAGAAGCTTAATGGTGTTGTTGCCGGCGCCGCACCCAATATCAAGAATATGCTGTGCATGAGGCGTTGCTGCCAGCGCTGCCTCGGTGATAAGCTCCATGGCCAGGGGGGCATCGATTGTGGCCTGCTGGCCCGTTTCCAGGTCGGAAAAACGCTCAACATCATTGTCAAATCTGTTGCGTATTTCGGATATGCTTGATTTGTGTGCTGGCATGGCTGATTCCGTTTTTTGTGGACGGTGGGTTGGAAATTACAATCTAAGTACAAACACATTTTAAACGATGGATAAATATCATCCTAAACGTGAGTGAAGAGCCTGTCCTCAACTAGATTGTGGGATCTGTTTAAAACGCTACGTTTTGGCATTTTTTTAGATAATTGCACTTCGCAAAGATACTTCGCTTTGCTCAGCATGACACGACAAAATACTTGTGCCTGGACTAGAAAATCGTGCAATGATTTGCGTAACCGAATGGTTTCGTATATATTGGTAACCGTTCGGCTACATAATATTCAATGCAGTAGACCTATCCATGAGAAGAGACGTTTTTCAGGCCATTGCTGATCCAGTGAGAAGGGATATCATTGGCTTACTTGCGCATCAGAATCTGAATGTGAACGCGATTGCGGATAATTTTGAAATTAGCCGGCCGGCAATATCCAGACATTTGAAAATCCTGAAGGAATGCGGGCTTGTTGACATTAAAGAACGAGGGAGGGAGCGCCATTGTGAGTTTAGGCCAGACAACCTGATGGAAGTTGCTGACTGGCTTTCAGCCTTTAGCGCCTTTTGGGAAAAGAGTTTTGATCAGCTGGATGACGTCCTTGTACACATGAAACAATCCAAAGACAAAGAAGCAGACAATGAGTGAATTACCAGAGTATATACTAGACCGCGTGTTTAATGCCCCTAGAGACATGGTGTGGCGTGCATGGACAGATCCTGCATTACTTGCGCGCTGGTATGGACCGGGTGTAGAAACGATTATCCACCATTTTGACTTGAAGCCGGGCGGTGAGTGGCGCAATGAGATGAAGTGGGGCGAAAAATCAGATTTGAGTAAAATGGTGTTTCAGGAAATTGTACCAGAAGAAAAGCTTGTCTGGCTCCATTCTTCTTCAGATGCAGAGTGGAATACGATCTCAAATCCGATGATGCCTGACTGGCCACGCGTACTGCTAACCACGGTGACTTTTGAAGATTTGGGGGACAAAACCAACGTGCGATTGGTTTGGGTGCCCGTAGATCCAAGTGCCGCAGAGATCGCTTGTTTTGCCGGCGCCATGGAGAATCTGGGCAACGGTTGGGGTGCTGGCTATGCAATTCTTGATGAGATGTTTGCTGAGCTGCAGGCGAAGCAAGGCTAGTACACTGTCAGGATAATTAGCGAAGGCTTTTGGTCTTTGTAGAAAAGAGCTTGGGAGAAAGAGCGTTGAGGGGAATTATTACCCCGGCCTTCTCTCAGCTCTTTTTTATTTACAAACATCGTGCTCCGTAAAATAAGTGTTGTATGACTGCGTTATTATGGCGTAGGTATAAATACAAATCGATGCCCTGATACGGTTTCCCGTGGCAATAATCCGTACGAGACAATATGATGAAAGCATGCCTTCTTTTTTTACTGGGATTTTACTGTTTACCGCTTGGCCTGTATGCGCAATCAGGCGACTCTGATGAATTGCTGGAGCTAACAGATTTACTTTATGTTGATGAACTCCAGGTTGCCAATGACACGCTACAGCGGCTTAATCTGGTTGTGCCCGTAGGCAAGAAAAAGATGCCCCTTTTTGTGTGGATCGGCGGCGGTGCCTGGGCTTATGTAAATCGGCATGGCGAAATGGATTTGGCCAGGAAATTTGCGCAAGAAGGTATGGCTGTTGCATCGCTGGGGCACAGGCTCAGTCCGGCGATTTGGAGAGATTCCACAATGATTGAGGGGGTGCAGCACCCGGCGCATATTGAAGATGTTGCCATTGCGTTCAAATGGCTCTATGATCACGCGGATGCCTATGGATATGATCGTGATCAGATGTTTATCGGTGGATATTCTTCAGGCGGACATCTGGCCGCGTTACTCAGCGTAGCTGAAAAGCATTTGGCGCACGTTGGTTTACCGCGAGAGGTTATCAAAGGTGTCATACCAATTGCCGGCGCTTATGATATATCAGCCTACCATCGTGTGTTTTTGGACAGCAGCCGGCCCGAACTGGCAGATCTGCACGTGAAAGCTGTATTCGGAGATACAGAAGAAGATTTCAAAGATGCCTCGCCAACGTCTTACGTAGCATCTATGACCATACCGATGTTGCTGATTTCAGAAAGCCAGTCGTATAACTATACCCGCATCTTTGAGAATAGCATCGTAGCATCTGACTTCAATGATCTTGAAGTTATTCATGTCCGTGAAATGGGTCATGGAGAATTTTGGAATCACCTGGCCAGTGCTGATTCGAGTACGTACCGGGATTCGATTGTGCAATTCATCAAGTCGGGTAATGGTTGATCATCGATCTTGTGATATACCAATTTCATTGATAAAAGACCGCGATTTGCCTTATCAAAAACTTTCTTTGATGTCATCCTGTTGCATTACATATTAACCTTTTAAATGCGCTATAAAATGGCTGAAGAAGTTGATATCGTAATTATTGGTGGAGGACCAGCCGGCATGCAAGCGGCTTTGGTTTTAGCGCGGACGAGAAAGAGCATCGTGGTATACGATGATTCTGCGCCGCCGCGGAATGGTGCGTCACATGGGGTACACAATGTACTCGGTCTCGATGGGTTGACGCCGGCTGAAATACGCGCACAGGCGTGGTCTCAAATAAACGTATACAATCAGGCAGAGTTAAGGGAAGCCCGTGTAAGGGACGTTGTGCAAACTGCGCTTGGAGCGTTTGTTGTTTCAACAGAAGATGGGGAGCAAGTAAAAGCCAAAAAGATAATTCTGGCTCTGGGCTATAACGATGAGCATCCTGAAATTGAAGGTTTTTCAGAGGCTTGGGCTGATACCATCATTTCCTGCCCGTTTTGCGATGGATACGAAAATCGCGACCGCGTCTGGGCGATTGTAGCAAACTCCGAAATGCAGGCGACTCATTTCCCTGCTATGCTTCAGAATTGGACATCTCATATAAAACTAATTCTGAACAATCCTGATATCGAGTTGGAGGCAGCGTTTGAGCAAGAAATGGAAGCTCGCCAGATTCCGATTCATCGTGGTACAATTTTAGCGATTGAACAGGTAGATGGCAAGGTGAATTCCGTTCTTCTTGATACGGAAGCACGCGTTGAGGTAGAGACGCTGCTATGGATTCCTTCCCGAATAAGAACGCCGCTCGAGCAAAGGCTGATTGTCAATTTTGATCTGCCATTAAGCGACATGGGGCTTATTCAAACAGATGAAGATCAGGAGACAACCGTCAAGGGCTTGTTTGCTGTTGGAGATGTGTCATCAAGTAAGGCAAGCGCCATGGGTGCCGCAATGGCCGGAAGTAAGGCCGCTTATAAGATTATTAAGGAGTGGTATAGCTGAGCTTGTTGAAGGAGTGTGCTATTTCTGGTCCTTGTTTCATGAAAGTCCATACCATGTAGACCGGCCGCCACCGTGCTGGACAAGCATGCTCTTGTCTGTCAAAGATCGGAATATTGCTTTGATGGTATTTGGGCTTGCGCCGGTTTCTCTAGCTATATCACGATTTGTAACACGGCCATGCTCGCGCGCATAATCCAGGATCAAAATGGCTAGTTCTGGCAAGTCTGTCATTGCCTTTTGTTCACGCTCTACTTTTGCAGCCAGCCGGCGTTTTTGTTGTTGTAGGGTTCGTGCGAAGAACATGAGCCACGGCTGCCAATCGGGAGACGCTGAGCGGATCGTTCCCTGGGTTTGTCGCAAGGCGAGATAATACCCTTCTTTGTTGTGCTCAATTACACTTTCAAGTGACGAGTATGGCACATAAGCATAGTCTGCCTGCAATAATAGAAGGGTAGTCAAGACGCGACTCAAGCGACCGTTACCATCCTGAAATGGGTGAATCTCAAGAAAGACCACGATAAAGACAGCGATTGCCAGAAGGGGGTGCAAGCGCTTCAACTCACGGGCATCATGCAGCCATTGCACGAGCTCTGCCATGCGATGCGGCGTGTCAAAAGGCGTAGCCGTTTCGAAGACAATGCCGATCATTTCTCCATGAGCATCAAAAGCCCCAACATCGTTCTTGACGGTTTTGTATTCGCCACGGTGACGCTCATCCTTTGCGCTAAAGCGCAATAGATCTCGATGAAGCTGTTTGATATGGTTTTCAGTAATGGGGATGTCTTTCCAGGCCTGAAAGATGGTTTCCATCACTTCAGCATAACCTGCTACTTCCTGCTCATCACGGGTTTCGAATCTTTGGATTTCTAACGTACCCAAAAGCTTCTCAACCTGCCGGTCAGTTAATTGACTGCCCTCTATGCGCGTGGACGATCCAATACTCTCGATGGTTGCTACACGGCGCAACGCCTGCAATCGGTCAGGGGCAAGCGTCCCAAGGGCACGCCAGGCACCCTTGAATTCGTCTATTTCAGACAAAAGGGCTAGCAATTCATGTGATATTAGAATGGTGTCCGATTTAATCATACCCGAAAATATACCGGATTATACCGGATTAT
>JBGCEN010000224.1:0-36879 GCA_045106435.1 Rhodothermales bacterium | reverse complement strand
GGATAAAGCTGTATTCAGATTATACAACGGAGCAACGCGTCACAGCAGTACTTAAGATTCAGAACAATTTTAAATGCAATTGCCCTGGATGCAGAGTCAGATGTTGCATGGGAGTTACTCAATACTGACCGGACTATTGATAATCTGATTTGCTTCACCTCTGTGATTCCACCTACTTCATAAATCAGTACATAGCGTAAGCTGCTTTTTTACTCGCCTAAAGCAGATCTTAGTCGCATTGACGTATGGAATAAGGAAAACAATAGGCGTGTTCTCTGCGTGGGATTCCTCAACTTGATTGGGGATCCATCTTACGTTGAATACACATGGATTCCCAATCGAGTTGGGAAATCCTGTTGGGGATGGCAGCCATATTTTAGAACGTCAATGCTGCAAAGAAATGCTATATTCAATAGAATCCATACATACAAAACGATTGGCGTTTATTAAGTTGAGTGGACAATTAACATTCAATTAGACAACGCGATCTTCATTACTTTCATCTGGATATTCATCCTCTATAAGGACAGGCGCAAAAAATAACACATACAGGATACTGTGCCATGCATCGTCGGAATTTTTTTATTCTAGCCCTTGGCTTCGCTTTAACCGCCTGTATTCCATTGAGCTCAGCTGCTCAGCAGACATTGTATGCGGGTTCAGTTTTAAACGTGAAACACATAACAACGGGCTTTACCCTTAGAGATAAGCCGGTGCTCAACTCTTTTATTATTTATGACAGGAAGATAAATCATGGATCTGTCAATTTCGGAGCTATCCTGTTAAAAGAGTTAGGCGATGAGAGACAGGGCAGCTTGGGGTACCATTCGCAGAAATTCGCAGATCGAATTGACCTGCTAGCACACTGGGTGACACCAGTAAAAGAGGCATTTTTGACAACAGGTATTCAGGCTCGCATACGTTTCGATGAATCATTCATTATTGGGCCGGCTCAATTGTTCGGTAATGGCGTGTCCTTGCTTGTGGATTATACGCGCCCAATCAACAGAATTCATCCTCGCGTTCAATTGGCCTATGACGTTATTGGAGAGGCCGGTTTCTTCTCAAAAATAGAACTGGGTTACCGTCTCCCAGTGTGGAATCTGACGGGTGTGCCACTCGGCTCTTTATTGATTACCCCTGAATATGGCATACGATTTACAGGTGCTAATTTTGAAATTGGCGGACAACTTTATGAACCGAAATCAGCAGCTTATTTTGCCACAAGCTTAAGGTTTTCTACGGGGTTCTTTGGCCACGCTGCAACCCAATTTGCATTCCTGGTTGAATCATCCTGGATCAGAGGTCAGCACGAAGTCTACAGAATTTCGGGGCTTCAGGACAAAGAGGACAATAAATTTCTGCTCTCAGTTGCTCTCTTGGTTCGAAGCAAAAAGCGCTAATCACTTAAATTCTCAACATGAGCTATGCTACATTTGCGTCTTTTTATGTTAGCAGCTTGTATTAGCGGATGCACTCAGATCATTTCGTTGCCTACGTACAACGCAGAACCGCCAACCGAAAAGAAGATGGGGCTCTACGCCGGCTTTGGTCGCGCAGACATCACACCTCCGCCGGGATTCTCGCTGGCCGGCTATGGTCCGGAAGCACAAATTAGTAAAGGATACAGGCATCGTTTACAAGCAAGAACCATTATTTTGCAGGATACGGATGGTGAAAAGCTCGCACTTGTAGTCTTGGATCTTCCGATGACTTCGGCCATTATCCATAGAGAAGTTTCAGCACTGGCCCACAAGCTGGATCCTGATCTGGGCACAGACCGCATCCTCATCTCAGCAACTCATACACATGCCGGCCCGAGTCATTTTTTTGATACCAGCATGTACAATGCGTTTGGCGGCGTCATGCCCGGGTACGATCGCGACTATGTTCGTTTTCTTATAAATCAGGTTTTTAATACAATCAAAGAAGCCAACACGCATCTACAGCCGGCCAAAGCAGGTTGGGACACGCTGCACGTCAAAGGCGTGACCAGGAACAGGTCCATTGAAGCCTTCAACAACAATCAGCCGGAGTCCGGCACGCCACTTCACTCCGTCGACCCAACGTTGTTGATGCTTCGGGTAGACACGTGCAATGATGACAGAACCCAATGCAAACCCAAGGGGGCATTCAGTACATTCGCGATACATGGTACAGGCTACCCTGCTGCAAATGCTTTGTATGATGGAGATATTCATGCTGTAGTGGCTAACGCAATGGAGCGGCATATTGAAGATTTAAATCCGGCGTTAGATGACAAATTTGCATCAAACGCATTTTACCTTTTTGCCAATAGCGCACAAGGCGATGTGTCCCCTTCTCACAAAAAAGGTACGCGTTGCGAAGACTGGCTAACGATGAAAGAAGGAGCACATGGATTCACAAGCTATGTGCCCAGCATGCCAGAAGAATGGCTTTATGATAAGGAGGAGTTGCAGCGATGCCTGAAACGCGCAGAGGAATCCGTCAGCGATCTGGGACAACAGATCACACAAGCAGCCACGAAACTCTTTGAACAGATTGATGCGAATAACCTGACGAAAGCCGACATAAACTTAAATCGCTCGTTTCAAGTCATCGATTGGAAAAACATGACACACGATGCATGTCATGCCCCACGCAACGGTCACTCACAATTCGCAGGAGCAACTGAGGACGGCAGAACACGTTTTTATCGTTGGAAAATCTTCAATTTCCTTAATCCAGGGTTCGAAGAAGGCGGTAAGGCCGTAAAAAACAGCAGCGGTTGTCATACGCCTAAACGTATTTTTCTCGGCAACGCCGGACAAAGGGCATTTCTGACGGGCCGATACAAGGCGCCTTATTATTCCCAGCTTTCACTTGTGGGTATTGGCAATACATACCTGGCTACACTTCCTCTTGAAATAACTACGACAGCAGGCTACCGCATCCAGAAGGTGTTACAAAAGAGTAGAGGCGACTACAAATTTCATGGAGTCATCGGCTTGACAAACGGGTATATGTCATACCTGACAACAGAAGAAGAATACAATATGCAGCACTACGAAGGGGGTTCAACCCTATACGGTGCACAAGAACTGAACGTTTTCATGCAAGCATTCGATCGCATGGTAACGGAGGAAGACCTAAACCGCCCAATTGTGTCAAACGAAATTCTGAAGCTAAATCCAGGCAAGAGCAAAACGATTTTACACAAGAAATCATCAGGCCCCTCAAATGCTCAAGTTAAGCGACATATACTTTCCGCTCACTGTAAAAGTGGTAGCCTTTCTTTTAAATGGCTAGACGCGCACCCAAGAAAAGTTTTTCCAACAGATGATCAAATCCTTGAGATTCACAAAGAAGAACAGGGCATCTGGACCAGACAAGTCAGAGATAACCAGCACGACGTAACGGTCCTACCTGTTAAAGGAGACAAGAAAGGGTATATATGGGAGGTACACTGGTCTCCAGTCTCTCAACTCCAGGGTCAGTACAGAATTGTGCTCAAAGGAAGAGGATCAGCGCATGACTCACCATCCGAGATGATCGGGACCCTTAATAATGGAGGTGTAGTGGCGTGTGGGTAATGATGTAAAAGTGTTTGATATTTTTTAAGCGCTTTAAGTAAAATGCGTTGATTGGGCAGATTTTGTTACGGCGTTAAATGCACTGATGTACACCATTCTGCTTCGGATTGTGGCAATTTGGAGACACTGCTTCATTTACCATTGGGAAATTTGTGCTATATATTTCGCATCTAACCTGCTTTAATAGTGGAATCCGATCTTAAGATTAAACACGTTTTCCTCCTCGGAAAAACCAATTGTACTGTTGATAACAAAGGAATCGAACAGGCTGACCCAAAGCCCGCCTCCATACCCCTGGTGCCATACTTTGCCGGCTTGCGTATCTGCCTCCGTCCAAACCCTGCCATTGTCTATAAAACCCAGAACGCCCAGATCTCCTACAGCCACGTAAGAATTGAAATTGAATAACTTGGCGCGCACTTCAGCATTGGTGTAAAAACTGGTCCTTCCTGCAAACCGGTCATTCCTCCATCCTCTAACCGTTTCTACACCGCCCACCGTATTGGCTGCGTAAAAGGGGAAATCACCGCGATTATGTGCCACGCCGGCACGCATCGCAAAGGTTACTTGAGGCGAAAGAGATGGGGAAAGATAAAATGCCAAAGAGGACTTGAGCGATGAATAAATGTCATCTGAATTCCATACACCAAAATTGACCTCTACATCATTTTTCCAGATAAACCCTTGCTTTGGATTCGCTGGATGACCTGAAAGATCAAGCGTTATGCCCCCTTGAAAACCCCAAAAATACTGATCCTCAAAGCTCTCTTCTGAAATGCCTTGCTGACCAACAAACCGGTCAGATTCATTCTTTACGTCGGTGTATCGCAGGTGTGTACCGAAAGTAATGGATGCTCCGGGTTCATACGCAAGCTCAACAGAAGGCGCAATGAGCCCTGTAGACAGTTGGGCCTGATAGAATTCGGCCTGCGCTTCCGTGTTTTCAGTCTCGTTGCCCAGACCAAAAAAGTTATGGATGTTATTGGGGGTTCTGTAGTTTGCATTTAAGAGGACGTTCATCCGGCCAAATGCTTCGACAAATCGACCGCTATATTCGACATTGAATGCTTGCGTTCGCGCAGCAATATTCCCAACAATTCGCTGCTCCCGGCCATAAGGAGTTTTTCTGAAGCCGTGCTTTGTAAGCTTCACGCCACCGCCAATAAACAGCCCATCATCTTTGTTGCTTCCGAAGAAAACCTGCGGCGAAATATCATCATGCAAAAAACCCTTTTGATCGTACACGTTCACTGCAGGATCATCCGACAAAACAACTTTGCTATTTGTCCCATCTGTTATATGATTCTGGTAATTCGAATCATAATAAACAGTGCGCTTTAAGCCCTTTCTGCGACTAGAGTGATTGATAAATGTATCTTCGCCGGCGCCCCCTACAACGCGCAGTTTGATGCCTGCCGACGCATTCTCGCTGATCTCAAAATGATCGTTCCCATCGAGTCCAAACAATCTCACTTCGGAAGTTTCGTTTTCGTAAAACACCCGCCTGAACAGTTCTTTGCTGACTTCCCCTTCTTGGCTGGTCTTATAGACAATGACCTCTAATTCGCCTTTGGCAGGACTACTTACCATAAATCGCTCGTGTTTATTCGACCCCACGAGTTCAACATATTTAGCGATCAGCTCATAATAGCTCGTAGCAGCTTCATGCAAAATGTCACGCCGGGCTTTAAGCTTTTCAACAACTTCCTGCCCGTGAAAATCAATTACAGCATCTGGCCAATCCAGGACGGCCTGCTCAATAACTTCGTCAGTAAGTTGGGCCTGTATTTCGGCGGCCATCTCTAACCAGGTTTCCCTCGACACACTTGGCAATAAACGTCGGTCCTGGGACAACCCGTTCAAGGTCAGGCCTTCGATTTTGCCATAGTCGGCATCAAAATCTTGAAATTTCTTATCGAAAGTCAGTCTGGCAATGGTAGGCATGAGCCCGTTAAATTGATTAAATGCCCAGTCCCGATCTCTTGGAATTGGCCTATAGATTTTGCCCACGTTGTCTTCCGGCTCAAAGGCAGCCCATCGCCATTGAAGTTGATGGCGATCCCAGTCACTGAGCAGCATATCAAAAAGCCGTGCTTTTACAAAAGCGGGATAGTCCGGACGATGGTCATTGTCTTCTGTAATTTCAGTGTAAAACTTGTGCGGACTGATGATATCTTCAGCATATCCAAAATCAGCTGACGCGGACATGTCGCCATCCGGTCTGATTTCAAACATCATCAATTGATTGGCAAACGTTTCACGATATACCCCAAGCCGCGGATCATCCGGTACGTATACAAGCTTTGGTGTGGTATGATAGACGCCGATGGCATCGGCAAGCTTGGGGATAATGAACGCGCCATATGGATGAATTGAAGCGATCTGATCTTGAACAATACCTGTCACAACGGTTTTGCGAAGTGCCAGTGGGACAGAAACAGACGGGTCTTTGTCTATAGACCGGAGCACATATTCAAAGCCATCCGTTCCCTTCAGCCGGAGGGAAAACGTTTGCATCCCCCCTCCTCGCTTGACCGGTGTTAATCCACCTGCTTCCCGGCCCATATCCAGATACGGCACCTTTACGGGCAAAGCCCAAACATCTCGGTTATGTTTACCTAGAAAAAACTCATACACCGGACCGTTCTGGTACCCCGGGTTCGCTGCGGTTACGTACGAACTATCAGTGTAATCTGGATAGACCAACAAATCGTCTGTAGGAATCTCTGGATCCACCTCTTCACGCGCTGGGCCTTTAATCTGTGTTCTGAAAACCATTTTGCCGGCGCTGTTTTCGCCGCTTCCTTCGCCATGATCTTCATCAACAGCCCACATGGTCATCCAAACAGATCCATCGTGATAATAATTCAGCGTAGAAAATCCCTGTGCTGCATACGTAAAGTCGGCTTTGCCCCCTGGCGCAGCATACGTACTCTTCGATCCACTTCCGCTCACGATGAAATTCTGCTTTGCACCGCTAAAATACTGCAGACTGTGTTCATGCCCGGAAGCATAGATGATTGACTCGTGCCCGTCAAAAACGCGCAACAGTGCGCTGGTGAGTGAGCGATAATGGCGATTTGCCAGGTCCTGGCGACTGCCTACATATCGCAAATAGAGTTGTGCCAGCGTACCAATGACGGGGAGAGGAATGTACGCGTTCTTATATTTCTCTGTTAAAGGAAAGAGGTGCGACTTTGGCGGAAAGCGGCCGGCGTGACGTCCATTGGAATATATCGGATGATGACCAACAATGAGGAGATCATCTTTGTTGTTGTTTTTGATGACCTCATCCAACGCAATGAGAAAATCTCCTTCTTCTTCAATATCAAAATCATCATATTCACCTGCACCTCGCTCAAACCGTGTTAGCCACCATTCAGTGTCCAGGACAATTAATTTCACGCGGTCCGTCAGCTTGATTTCATCTGGCCCCGGAAACCCATTGTCCGGACGCATGACATTGCCGCGATCGAGATAAGATTCGATATACGCTTCTGCCCGTGCGAGTGCAGCCAATCCGCCATCTTTCGCATTATTCCAGTCGTGGTTTCCGGGCACAAATACGACCCGTCCCTCGAAAGGCTTTACGACATCCATCTGCGCTCGCAGCCGGCCTTCTGAGAATGCACGATTCTCGCTGGCTGAGTCGGGTAAACCACAGCAATAAAGATTGTCGCCAAGAAAAATCACCGCTGCATCTTTGCCGACTCCTTTCAGTTTTTCCGACAATAGTTTAAGTCCGGGTGACGAGTCATTTTCCGGGCTACCGCCGGCATCTCCAATCAGAAAAACTTTGTATGTCAATTCTGAATCAGGTGGGATTTGCGTTGTTTCCCAATCCCTGAACTCGTCCGCTACATATGGTTTTGTAGCAGTACAAGAAGCAATAAACAGAAGTAAAACATACCAACTACGACTTGGGGTCATTTTCAATAGCGCTTGATACGTACAATTATTGTTTACGAGGTTGAATTCTCAACTAACAAGGGAGCCAGTGTAGTGTCATGTTAATTGTTGTTTTTATTTTCCCCTCTTTCTCTCTTCTCTTCAACCCTCTTCATACATGAAAAATACTTCGCTTTGCTCAGCACGCCAGAACTAAATACCAGTGCTTGTTCTTAGCTAAAACGGATATTTTGATCCCCAGTATCGAGGAAAGTACTCCTTGGTAGCATCGTGGAGTTTGTTCTTTTTATCACGCAATTTTCCTCTCTTGAAGTATGACTCGTACCCTTCAATTTCAAAACGCCTCGTACTTGTCATTTCCGACAAAGGCTCAAATATGGTTTCTACGCCAAATTGATCCGTGTACTTTTCTCCCATCAAATTTGCAGTGCCCACAAGCTGATCACGTCTTCGCAGAAGGACTTCCGTATAATATTGAGCCACGACCTCTGGATACCCGGCATAGCTGAACGCATCATAAATCTGCTCACGTGTAAATTGGCCGATCATGCGTGCTATCCATCGATAATCTTCTACACTCACTACTTTTAAGAGCGGCGCGGGGAAAATACTGCGATACGTCAAGCGCATGGAGTTCAAATTTCCATTGCTGTCCGCGTCCAGCTTATCGACAAAATCCTTTTTGAACAAGTTAGGGAATCCAGTACCCAATGCGCCCCCCATGTCGCTCGCTGAATAAACGAGCCGATACGATGGGCTGCCATCCGGTTTTGTTATTGGAACCAGCTTCGCTTTTACGTTCGCATCTTTGATGTCTGAATCTGCAATCCAGGCAAGAAAAATGCTAAAGGCGCGGAATTCACGTTTGAACGATTTTCCAAATCCTGCCTTCCTGTAATACCCGATATTGAGATCGGTTAACGAATCCGACTTTTTCTCCAGCGTCACTTGCCGGACTTCTATATACTGCTGCCCATTTTCATCGATTTGCACATTTTCAAAGGCCGATTGAATATTAGCAGAAGGGAATACTTCCGTCAGGTTTTCAATCATTTTTTTGCGATCCGCTTCAAACGCCTCGGCTTGTTCTTCAGGCGTACCTTTATATGCCTTTTTTTGTAAATAAAGATGAACCTTCTCCTGGTAATACGTGGGATCAACGGTATATCCAATTGCAGCAGCCAGGTTATTTACTACAGGCTCTACGTGCACCTCCGACCCAAGCCAGCGTTTCTGATACACCTTACTTGGATTAATCCAAATGCGGCTACCTCGCCTGTGCGTAACGTACTTTAACTTCCAGGTCTGTCCACCAATAAGCACGTCAACCTTGGGGGTTCGCCCACTCAGATCACTCTTTTCATAGATCACATTTACCGGCACCGATTTATCGAGAATGGCCTCAGCCTGGGAAGTATCCAGCGAAAAAGCCAGAGAACGCATGCCAGTCCGGTTAAAGTTTGTTGTATTGAACGCAGAAATGGACCAACCAGGTTTTCTCCAAAACCCGGAATCAGGTGGGTCCAGGAGTGACCAGTCTCCGTCGTACGATTCAATCTGGTCAGGAGAGAAAAACGTCTGATTATTAAATTGAGCACGCTTGTTCTCTGGTATGAGCAGATTGGCAGCCTCTACTCGACCGGATTCGATGTGGTGTTTCTGCGTATTGTATTTAAGCAGGCTCAGGATAGAAGAGAGCTTGTTTGTTCTCTTTGTTGTGCCGGCATGATCCAGTGCCAAGCTTTCAAATACCTCAAGTCCTTCAAATAAAGCTTGCTTAAAAGCCAGCACCTCGGGCGTGTGATCATTTAGTTTATGCAGGTTGATCTCAAGTCCTTCGCGGCTTCCGCCCGCATTAAAAGAGTGCGCTAAATCAAGGGCTTCTTTTAACCGATCATAGGCAAATTGATACGCTACATGTTTGCGCCGGCCTTGCCATTTTGAATAGACTTCTGACGATACCTCTGCACAATCGTCTTCCCTTTCCTCACAATACGACTCAAAATGCACGACTTCCAACGTCGCCAGCTCTACCATCTTCCCTAAAATGGCATCGGTTTTAATCTCTCCCGTTTCATGGTCCAGGTAATCTTCATACAAGATAGCTGAAGGTGTGCGTGCCTCAGCCTGAATCCCTTCAACAATCTCCGGCAGATCTATATTGCCTTTATATAGTTGCGCTGTCCTACCAAAATCCAGATAGCCGATACCATTGGTCACCTCATCAAAATCCCCTAGCACATCTACCTGACCAATAGACAGGCATGTGACGATTACCCCACTACATATTCCAATAAGTGAACGTTTTATGCTTTTAGAAACGATCATTCCAAACTTGACGGGGTCATTTGAGCAAAATTATTTACGGCTACGTCGTAGATATGCTAAGGATACGTGTATTAATAAAGACTCGCTGATATTTATTCAATGTAAAAAATTGTGCTTTCCGTGAAGATGCTGCTGGTGAGGTGGATTTGGGGGATTGAGCATGGTGGGAGACTGAGTCTGCCGGCGGTAAGCCTCTTAGTTAAAAAGAGTGAGCCAATGAGCGGACTTGAACCACTGACCTGCTAATCGCGAGTTTATTGAGCAGTCTATCCTAATCGGATTAAAAATCGATCAAAACAAGCGAATTACGTTGATTTATACAATTTTAATATAGTTCAGAATGTGCTAATCTGCATCGTTCTACACCGAATCCTGGCAAGTTCTGGGCATGGATTCATTCGCCAAAAATGACAACCTGGGTTTAGTCTGTGATCTCCACAAGGTCCTCTCCTCCTTCCAGCATCTGCATAGCCAGGTGCAAAGCTTTCTCAAAGATTACTCGAAGCCGGGCATTGGATGTATTGCCGCATCGTAACCAGATAACCCTTGGAGGCGCACCGTGCTTTTCGAGCAGGTCGATAATATCTGCATCTTTGGTGATGAAAGTTACATCTGCTGTTTTCGCCTTATCAAAGATCTCTCGATCTTCAGCACGCTGCATACCCATGCTGCGTAAAGAAACAGCCTCGTATTCAGGAAAGGTTCAATTAATCTATGCAGCAATGGCCGGCGAAATATGTGCATCGACCCAGATCTTCACGCAGCAATTACGGGGTGGTCTATGCGGCTTCGTGCGTAGAGAATGGCTGCGTATATATCTTCAGTCTCCAGATCAGGCAGTTCTTTCAGGACGTCTTCCCGAGAAAGGCCGGCACCTAGTAGATCGAGTATATCTATGACCCGTATGCGTAAGCCCCGGATACAAGGCCGGCCTCCGCATTGGTTAGGATTGGTCGTTATACGTTCTTTCCAGTTCGTTATAATCTGTGCAAAGATGAAATAACGGATGCAATATACTACGAAGATCATGAAGAAGTGATTCTGACTTTTGTTGAACACTCAGTTCTGTTCAACTAAGTCGAGTATGGAGTAGCATCTTAATCATATAATCATTCGTTCTCTTACCAAACAAAAAAAACGCCGACAGACTGAGTCTGCCGGCGGTAAATCTCTTGGTTAAAAAGAGTGAGCCAATGAGCGGACTTGAACCGCTGACCTGCTCATTACGAGTGAGCTGCTCTACCAACTGAGCTACATTGGCCGGGGCGAATGCCGATTTTCGAGTGACGAATTTCGAATTCTTAGCGGTCTTTCACGCTGGTTTGGGTTTTGGGATCCCGAAATTTGGCGCATGGGCTCTGCTACTCAAGATTTCTTCATGCATTGCGATTATTTATTCGCCCAATCACTGGCATTCCCTCCCAGCAATGTGCATTTTAAACCAACCCCTTTTGCCTTTAATCTTTTAACTTTTAACTTTCCTTGCTCCGCCTGTCGCAAACCTCCAAGTCTTATAGCAACACCGTTGCCCTTGCGCCGCTATCGCTCGATGTGGCTTCTGGGCAGACAACCGTACTGATCGGGCCCAGCGGTTGTGGTAAATCGACTTTGCTTCGGCTGATGAATGGGTTGACGCAACCGAGTAGCGGGACGGTCTACTTCGACAACCAGCCGTTATCACCAGAGAATATTCAGGGGATCCGGCATCGGATGGGATATGTGATTCAGGATGGCGGCCTTTTCCCTCATCTTTCGGTACGGGACAATGTGACCTTGCTGGCAACCCAGTTGGGCTGGCCTGAGGACAAGAAAGAAAGCCGGCTCCTCGAACTTACCGATCTCGTGCAGATACCATCAGACCGGCTCTCCAGCTTTCCCCTGCAACTATCCGGCGGGCAGCAACAACGCGTGAGCTTGATGCGCGCCTTAATGCTTGATCCCGACGTATTACTGCTTGATGAACCTCTTGGTGCACTCGACCCGATGATTCGGGCTGAATTGCAGACTGATTTACGGAGCATCTTTCGTCGGCTAAAAAAAACGGTGGTGATGGTGACGCACGACTTACATGAGGCCGGCTATTTTGGGGATACCATTCTGCTGTTGCGTGAGGGCCAGGTTGAACAGAAAGGGTCATTTTCGGATCTGCTCAACGCGCCGGCATCGCCTTTTGTTGAGGCGTTCATCAATGCGCAACGGACGGTGCTCGATGGATAACTTCAACCCATATCAAAGGCCTGCGTCTAAGGAAATTACCCTTGAGGAATACCTCTGCCAATTCCTTTTGGCAGCGTTCGGGAGATTCATGAATCTCCCCTGCAGGCGCTTTGGGGTTGGCACCTGTGTTGGGGGTTGGCTTGTGGTTTTAATCAGCCTTCTTCCCTCTCATGTTTATGGGCAGAGCTCGACGATCAACATTGGATCGAAAAAGTTTACCGAATCCGTTATTCTGGGGGAAATTGCTACACAGCTGCTTGTTAAGGAAGGGTTTGAGGCTGCGCATAAATCGCAGTTGGGAGGGACGGCCATTTTGTGGAATGGACTGCTTTCTGGTGAGCTGGATATTTATCCTGATTATACCGGGACGTTGATTCAAGAAGTCTTGGCAGTTGAACAGTTGCAGTCTTTTGAGGAGTTGGTTCAATCGCTCGATGCAAAAGGCATCAAGGTTACAGCACCACTTGGCTTTAATAACACCTATGCCATTGGAATGCGTGAAGCGCGTGGCGCTGAATTGGGCATTTCTACTATTTCAGACTTACGGAGCCATCCTGAACTAAAGGGAGGGTTTTCAAACGAATTTATGGATCGTGGAGACGGCTGGCCCGGGCTCCGCGATGCGTATGGACTTCCCCACCAACAAGTCAGAGGACTCGACCATGATTTAGCGTATCGTGCGTTGGAGTCCGATGATATTGAAATGATGGATCTGTATTCTACGGATGCTGAGATCCAATACTACAACATTAGAATTCTGGAAGACGACCAGCAATTTTTCCCCGAATATCAGTCCGTCATTTTGTACCGGGCAGATTTGGAAGCGCGGTATCCGGGTGCAGAGCAACTCCTTAAGAAACTTGAGCAGCAGATTGACGAAGCCGGCATGACGCGCCTCAATGCCCTGGCCAAACTCGATAAAATCCCCGAAACACAGGTTGCTGCTAGCTATCTGAACGAGACGTTCTTTTCTCAAGACAATATTGTTGTTGAAGAAGTGACGCGCTGGGACCGTATCTGGCAAGCAACCGCTGAACACCTGTGGCTTGTATTAATTTCGCTGGGTGCGGCCATCCTACTGGCTATACCGCTAGGCATTGTTGCTGCGCGATATGCAAAACTGGGACAACTGATCCTCGGCATCGTCGGTGTCATTTATACCATCCCGTCCCTCGCCTTGCTGGTATTCATGATTCCGCTGCTCGGCATAGGTGGCCCGCCGGCGCTGGTGGCGCTGTTTCTCTACAGCCTCCTTCCTATCGTCCGCAATACCCACGCCGGCCTCACTGATATCCCCCAGCCGCTCCTCGAATCTGCTGAAGCGCTAGGGTTATCACCTGTTACCAAATTACTGCGGATTGAATTGCCGTTGGCTTCCCGCTCGATTCTGGCTGGCATTAAAACGTCAGCTATCATCAACATTGGTACGGCTACCCTGGGGGCACTGATTGGCGCCGGCGGCTATGGGCAACCCATTCTCACAGGTATCCGACTGGATGACACTTCATTAATCCTCGAAGGGGCTATTCCGGCGGCAGTACTGGCTATGGTGGCTCAATTGCTGTTCGAAGGGCTAGAGCGGGTGATCATTCCGAAAGGGCTGCGACAGGAGCAGATTGCTGGGCACTGAGGGGGGATGTTTTTGCTGGGGAGAGAGGGAGTTATTCTTTAGCGTAATGCTAGTCGTTCAGTCCAGACCCACCCCGCCTTTCAGGCACCCCTCCGAGGAGGGGAATATTTATGATTGGTAATTCCCTTTTCAATAACGGATCCTTGATAATTGGAATGCCCCTCCTCGAACACATCGGTGTAAAGGAAACCGTAACAATTGCGTAGAAGGTTAGCAGAGAAGACTCGCTTAACCTCATCCGTCATCCCTGCGAAGGCAGGGATCCAGTGTTTTGACTGACAGCAGCCTTCTTTTCTGGATTCCTGCCTGCGCAGGAATGACGGATGAAATGGTCGGATCGCTACAGAAATAATTCTTCTAACTTGTTATTTATTTTGAACATAAACACATAGTAGATGACGCCAATACTCTCGAGAGAGGAAAGTTACGACGAGCATCGTCGCAACAGGGGTGTGTCCGCTCTGCTAAACGGCTACCTCTTCTTCCTCCACATCAAAAACGCTTCGCCCACAAGCAACCAACGCCCGTTCCAATTCCTCAAACACGATGGGCTTCGTTATATAGTCATCCATGCCGGCGGATAAACACTCACGCCTTTCTTCTTCCATCACATTGGCTGTCACGCCAAGAATGTAAGGCTGCCGGCGCGCTGATGATGCGCGTATTTTTCGGGTAGCTGTTAATCCATCCATAATCGGCATCTGCACATCCATCAACACCAAGTCGTAGGGTTGCCGAATCAATGCGTCCAGGGATTCTTCGCCGTTGCCCGCGATATCTGCAGTGAATCCAAGTCCTTCTAACAAGCGCAAAGCTACCTTCTGATTTATCACATTGTCTTCAACCAGCAAAATCCGTAGAGGATACATCTCTCCAGGCAGGTGGCTTTCTTCCTCGAGGGCAGTTGGATTATATGTTTGCCTTGCGCTGCTAGATGCCAGCATCCGCGCTATTTTTTCTGGCTTAAGCGGCCTGTTTATCAAAGAAACAGATGGAGGCAGTTCGTCTGTCTTGCGTCTTTTGCCTGTAGGAAGCATCATCAATACTGGAATTTCCGGCCACTGAGCGATGACCGGGGCCAGCGTTACTGTCAAGCTCTTTTCAGACGCACTCATTAAAATCTTGTCTGGTTTTTGCTCAGGCAAGCCATCAAAAAGCCCACAAACGGCGGTTACTTCTGCATCACGGAGTGTTAATTCGCGGAGCAACATATTCCGGCTGAAGGCATGCGGCTCGATCAAAAGGATATGCTCTCCCGCAAGCGACGTAACGTCCGCCTGCTTTTCACAAGGAGCTACGTAGATGGTGAACTGAAAAACCGACCCTTCACCAATTACCGAAGAAACGTCTATCGATCCGCCCATCGCTTCACAAAGCCGTTTGCAGATCGCCAAACCAAGTCCTGTGCCACCATATTGACGGGTTGTGGAGGCATCTACTTGTCGGAAGGGTTCGAATAAACGATCCATTCGTGCTTCAGGTATGCCAATGCCGGTATCTGTTACTGAGAAGGTGATTGGGAATCGCGACAACTGGTCCGCCGGCGCTACCATGGCCTCAACGGTTACGCCCCCTTCCTGCGTAAATTTGATTGCGTTGCTCACCAGATTTACCAGGATCTGGCGTAACCGGGTAATATCTCCAATCACCGTGTCGTGTAGAGAAAAATTGGTCTGATAAGCCAGTTCCAACCCTTGTTCTTCCGCTTTGAATCCCAATAGATCCAGAGCTTCTTCGATACACTGCCCCACAGAAAACGGATGTTCTTCCAATTCAAGCTGGCCGGATTCGATCTTGGAGAAATCGAGGATGTCATTGATGATGGTAAGCAAGGAATCACCCGATACGCGGATCGTATCGATGTAATCTCGTTGCTCATCTGTCAGCACGGTCTGTGTTAACAGCGAAGTCATCCCAATCACGCCGTTCATCGGTGTGCGGATTTCATGGCTCATAGTGGCCAGAAATGCACTTCTGAACTGTAATGCACGCTCAGTTTTTTGCTGGGCTTCCCGCAATGCGTCATTAGAATTTGCCAGCTGCTCATTTGTAACCGCAAGCTGCTCATTTGAACGCGCTACTTTTTTGTTGATAATTTCCAGCTGCTGATTTGAACGCGTGACGCGCGCCAATGCAAAGTGATTCAAATTGTAAAACACAAGCGTTGAAGCGGTACAAAACAACGTAGCCAACATCACAACAACGAGCCTCGGAAGCGGATCGATGTGCTGCGGTCCCCATATCGCCTGCAATACAAAAGAGGTTAGTGTGAGCACCGTAATCAATAATCCGCCTTCCCGCTTGGCCATAATAAAGGCCAATGAGGGAAGCATAAACAATAAAGGGATATAGATGGACGTAAGCCCATCTCCTAACAAACAGGCCCGTGTTAGTGAGAGGATTGGAAAAACTAACAGGGCAATGCCAACACCCTGATATTTCCCTGTTCGTTTTAGAATCCAACCACACAGTATGCAAAAAATGAGGAAAATGACTGAAATCGCAGCATATTCAAGCCGGCCCTGATACGAATCCAAAAAGATCATACCCAAATTAAAGGGTATCGTAAGCAGAATAAGGGCAGCAACCAGCCTCGCGTGAAACAGGTCCTCACGGTTCTTTTTTCTGACGTCTTCAGCGATAAAGGCGTCTAGCAGGTGCTTAAATTTGGTTGAATTGAATGGCATAAGAAAGCAGAGTAACTGATGCCAGTATCGGTTTCTCTACTTCCACATTAATTGTATTGCTCATACGTGCATAAAACATCGCCGAACTGAACGCCAGCACACTGCCTCCCTTAGCGCACCACGACGACGCTTCTTGTGGCTGAAAACATCTCCCCAACCACATGAATGAAATAGACCCCGCCGGCCAGTCCGTCTGCTTCAATTAGATATTGATGCCGTTGTGCCGCTTCAAGAGACGCTTCTTCGATGCTGCGCACTTCTCTGCCTAATACATCATACAGCGCAACACGAACAAATTGCTGCGTTTCCAGCACCAGTGTGATTGTTGCAAATTCTGCAGCAGGATTGGGAAAGGGATCTGAAAGCTCAAAGGTATCAACAGGTCCCACCGGTGGCTCTGATTGCATAAGCCTAGACTCTGTGACCCAATTCTCTGGATCGTTGCCCAAGCCGGCTACATTAACGCGGACCAGTGCGGCACCCTCCCCTATGGCTTCTGTTGGCCAGGGTGATTCACTGGCATACCTTACCCGATCTACTTCAATCTGAGGGAATAAATCAGGCGCATCTGCCGGCGGTTCATCTGCACGCGTTAATACAATCTGCTCACCTGCATTGTTAAGCCGCCCGCTCCATGGGCCTAACAACGGGGTGTTAAAAGCACTGTCAAAAACACCGTCGAACGCATCGACTTTATCTGGTTCGGCAAGCGGATCAAAAGGTACAATCTTCACCGCTTCGCCGGCTGGCAGCACAGTGCCGGCGGGGAATTCGAAAGATACACCATCACCGATTTGCCAGCGATCCAACGCAGTATCATCGGCGCTGTTGTTATAAAGTTCGATGTATTCCAGATACCGATCATTATTGGGCGGGTTGTACATAATCTCGCGTATCACCACAGATCCAATTTGGGGTTCGCTGTTCGAGCTCCCCAAACTTGGCGCACCCATCGGATACAATTCACCCAATCCATTGGGCCACCGCCCGAGGGTCGTTCCATTTTCCGTGGCACCAAAAGATACCTGATCAACAAAACGAATCAGATTGCCGGCAGCGTCTGCTTCCAGTAACCAGACAGCATCTCCACGGGCGCTGTCCAGTGCAAATGCAGCAGGATCTCCCTCGGTATTAAAGTCTGTTTCATCGAATAACAAATAACCGCCGGCCGGGATGATGGTACCGGCTGGCATCACAAATTTTCGGTACTCGTTGCTATCGCTCAAAAACCATCCACTCATGTCAATATCCGTTGATGTGGTATTGAGCAACTCGATGGTGTCAACCTGCGGCAGATCTGTGTGCGTCAGGACTTCATTGATTACGATGGATGCAATCGCGTTATCAGATGTGCCGGGAGATCCGTCAAACGATGTACTGGCATTCCATTGAACCGACATGTTATAATCAATGGCTTCGGTTGAGATCGTGTTTATCAGTTCAAGCGAGCTGCCACTTCCATCAGGACGGCTGGGCCAACTTCCACCCGTTTCGTAGGTAAATGCGTGGACCACTGCGCCGGCGGCGCTACGCCGTATTTCCAGTTTCTCGCCATTATTGCTCAGTCTACCGCCATATTCCCCAGCCACCGGCTTGTCAGAACCATATCTAAAAGCAAATGCGGCGGCATTTCTGACGACCAGTACATACCCTTCGGGTGCCAGCACTTCAGGACCAAACGTGAATGCAATACCATCCGTAAAAGAGAGGCCGGCCAGATTCATGGCCACATCTCCTGCATTGTAGAGTTCGACAAACTCGAAGTCATCGTTGTTATCAAAGCCGGCGTCTATTTCAGCTGCGGTGGGTGCAGAAGGATTGTAATGAATTTCGGAGATGACCAGCGTACGGCTTTCAGGCGCAGCACTATCTACATAAAAGGTGGCCTGATTCAGGGCAGACCATGCACCGTCTTTGATGGCGCGTGTTTTAACATCCGCCTTACCAGCGAGTGTTATGGAGGCGCCGTCGCTCCTATTAGCAAAAGGTGCAATCATACCTCCAGGCAGGCGAGGATCTCTGCCGTCGAGGGTGTAAAAAACAGAATCAGCGTCGCTTGTGAGATCAAGTGCAAACCCGCCAGCAACCGAGCCTCCATTTTGACTAAACGTGGGCGGATCGATGACTGGAAAGCTGAGCCAGGGAATCGTAACACGGTTTGGATTTTGCCAATCCTCATATTTTCGGGTCCGGGTCAAAATTCCTATGATTTCTTCAGAACGACCTGCAAAAAAGTTGTCCGAAATATTATTTACTGCATTTGTCCAGTCTGTTATGGTTAAAGGCTCTTCACGCTTGGAATCACCCCATCGGGCAGATTCAGCCAAGATGGCTTGCTCAAGTTCTGCTGCCCGCGCGTTGAAACGCTCACGACTTACGGCCGGTGTGAGCGCGCCATCATTTCGTAGATGCTGCTGCGCTAGATCGGCAAAACGCATGCGGTACTCGGTGCTCGACAACAGTTGTTGATGAATCCATTGCGGATTGCTTTCTCGAAAGGTGCTTCCCGCCGGCAAGGGGCCCGTACGGTCGCGGGACTGACTTGTACCGGGTAGCAGCGTATGTTCGCTGTCGTGTGCAAAGAATCGAAAGCCTTCGTCAGCGGTGCGATCGATCATTGCATAAAAATTATTGATCTGTTCGTTCCCTAAAAACCAGGAAATGGGTGCATCAAAGTTTCCTGTGTAAAAAATGATCAGCATGTAGTTGATCAAATTGTCGGCATCCAGCAATACAGGAAAGGCTTCATTGCGTGCACCATCTGGGTTCTTGCCTAATATCTGTTGATAAATCGCTTCCCGCGTATCGTCGTCTGTTGCCGAGGCCAATTCATTCGACAAATTCCATAAAGATAGCCACGCATCGGTGTTGCCGTCTGTAGCCTCCAGGTCATAAAATCCTTCAGTAGGCCCTGTTGATTTCATTACATCAAAATCGTCTTTATTGCCGCCAAAGTAAGATTCGCCATATGCTGCTTCTGAACGCTCCTGACTTTGAAAGAGGCCCCAATACTGGCCATTCAAATAAAGATGATAGTAGCGACTGCGTGTGTAGGGCAGCTCCATATCCCGCTGAATATCGCGAGAAAACACATCGCGATTCATCGTGTTGCGACTATCTCCGTTGAAAGACCAGGAGTAGTTCTGGCTTGTTCGTAAATCAATGTTTTCGAACTCGTCTACGCCCTCCTCTCCAAAAAGCGGGTATTGAAGTTTTTGATTCCGGAAGAACAACCTGAAAGCGTGTTTGGGATTGTTATCACTCCGGCTAAACCCGCCACGAATGCGCAAGCCGGCGTTGATCTGAAAACCTTCTTCTCCATCTGGAAAAATCAATTCTGCAGATGTGGGCCGTTCCCACGCCTGGCCCCTGGCAGAGGCATTGGCGTATATGCCTGTTTCCGTATCAAAAAGATCATCCAGATCGGCAACCAGTGAGATGCTGGGAAGCGTCTGCAATGCTTCCATCACTTCACTTCTGGCGCTCGTGCCAGGAAGCCCGACAATCTGCACATCCATGCCATAGTCAACAACGTTGTTGCCCCACACGCGAGGCCATCCAGCCGGCGGGCTTCCTCCTAAGGATTGACGGACAATGTCTTCGAGAAAAAGGTAGGTCTGTGTGTTTGATGGAGAATCGACGTACCCCGATTTAAAAGCTGCCGCGCGGAGCGTCGTTGTGCCTTCGATCAAAATGGGTGCATCGTATCCCCTCCCCGATGTTAAAGTGGGTTCGCTGCCATCCAGTGTATATCGAACAACAGCATTTGGCGTAGCTGATTTTAGCGTAACCGAAAAAGGGTCGTTAAAAAAGCCATGAGATACGCTAAACACCGGCCTTTCTACAAATCCTGTGATGAGCGGACTGTTCGACATCCCCGGAGTGGGAGACGAATGATACCCAACCATTTCAGCTTCGACGCCAAAAGACAAATCTTCTGATTGCAGCGGATACGCCTCGCCGAAGGACGTGATCAAGGTCCCGTCTGGCTGTGTTAACGCAAGGTACTCGCCGTCTTTGCTCAACTGGAAATTTGTATGAGACTCTCCACCGGGCAGTGTTCTGATTTCATCTGCCACTTCCCCAGGCTGATCTGGCGGCGTTGCGTATCCCAGGGTAAGGAAAGGAATCAGGGTGAGATCAGATGATTCAAGGGACGCGTTGTGTACTTCTATCGCCAGCAGATTTTCTCCGTTCAGGAGTAGATCTGCAAGGTTGTCAATTTCAAACCTCGCCGGCGGTTGGTCAAATGCGAGGAAGGGTTCGCCGACGCTATCAGCCCCCTCATCAAAGGCAGGTCGTATGCCGGGCGTCCCGATATTGGCGCGTGCAATTTCAACACCATTCAGGTACGCTACAAAGCCATCATCATAATCGATATCCAGCAGCGCACGCGCTATTTCAGCTCCTGAAGCAACGTCAAATGTGCGACGTACATATACGGATAACGTTGGATCAACAACAGTTGCATCGTCATCGTCTCCGTAGCCAAAGCCGCTTGCCCCTTCTGCCCAGGTTGTTTCATCAAAGTCGGGAGATAACCAATTTTCAGGTGGTGCGCTTGTACCAACAAAATATCGCCACGTGTCTCCCTGATCGATGACTGTTTCCCACGCCAATGCCGCCGCTTGCCTGTCTTTACCAGAAGCAAAAACCACCGTATAGGCATTGGGGAGGATACTACCACCTGTAAAGCGCCATTTAAAAGGTTCATCTACGTCATCTGTTAAAGCCCAGCCTTCCAGTTGAATAGATGCAGAGGTAGGGTTGTATAGTTCAATCCAGTCGCTAAAATCCGCATCTTCATCTACCAGTGTACTCGCGTTGGAAGCCATAAACTCGTTGATTCGCAGGCCATCGGGTACTGTCTGTGCCTCGGATGTCCTCGCCCCGAAAAGGAGAATTAACGTACAGAACAGGACGCTATAGGCTAAAATGCTAAAAGATTTTGGGAATACTTTGATCAAAATATGGCGACTGATTTTGATTAAAATGAGCAGGACGGTAGTGGATAATTAAGATTTAGCTGGATGTTAGTACTTTGCCAGCGAATAATTGCAGGGATTTTTGTTTTTTAATTGCAGAATGCTTGTCCTCAGCTTGACTGGGGATCGATCAAGCGTTTTTGATCTTTATTGAGATAATTCTAGCAAAAACACTTCTGAAATCGCTAATCCGTGATCGTTGTTCTGGAATCAAAAAAAGCGACCTATATAAACACTTAAACAACCTACTCTCCATAACGGGAGAAGAACGTCCAGATTTCAGCAGAGGCATTTATATCTTGATTGGTGCCGGCGCCTCCAGGGACAGATCCTGGCCATGTATGACCACCGCCGGCTACTTCAAAATGCTCTACCGCTGCTTCTGCCTCACAGCCGTAGGTGTGATGATCAACGGTACTTCCATCTTGCATATTGCTATCAGTCAAATCAGTTCGCACAACCGTTGCATTACATCCGTTGACGTTGATCCAGTAGTCGAGGACATCTTCAATGGACCGTGTCCAGCCGGCGCCTGTGTACGGCACCACATTATCGCTGGTCCCGTGAATCTGCATCACGGGCATGGACTTACCCGGGCGGCAATCATTAAAGGTTTCTGGTGTCATCGACCCGGTTACTGAAGCAATTGCTGCGAACCGTTCACTCATTTGACACGCGAGTAAGAAACTCATATAGCCGCCATTGGACATCCCGGTAGAGTAGATCTTTGTTTGATCTATGTTATATACGGCGCTGATAGAATCAAGCAGCGCTTCCGTGAAGCCAACATCATCCGTGGTACTTTCCAGCGTCCAGCCCCCAACATTCCAATGCGTCTCTCCAGCCAGTAAACTCCCTTGTGGATGCACCACGATAAAGCCGGCTGTATCAGCAATGGGGCGGAAATCTCCATAGCCCATCTGTTCGCTTGCATTGCCGGTGTAGCCATGGAAATTGAGTACAAGTGGCATGGCTTCCTCTGATGAATAAGACGCCGGCACATACAGGATGTAGGTCCGCTCCATGCCATCATGCATGATGGATCCATTCATGGTCCCCGTCTCGGCTTCTTCAAACGCCGGCTCCTTTGTTGTGCTGTCACAGCCTGAAAGAACCAGTAAAAGCAGGGGAATCCATGCCATCATCACGCGAAGTTTCATACATCCAGACACGTTTGTTACCCTCATTAGATCTATATGGGTGGATAGAAATTCTTAAGAACCAGAGACTATATATAAAGTTATACTTCCCCTAATTACAATTCAAAACAAACTGCACACAGGCGCTTCTCTGCCGCAAAGAACGTTGACCCTCATGAAGCATGCAATTGATACATTAAAAACATCTCTCGGCCAGGTAAAAGATCTAGAGACATCAGCCAATTTACTGGAATGGGACCAGGAAACGTACATGCCTGAAGGTGCAGCAGGAGCCAGAGCACATCAGATTGCAACGTTACGCAAACTTGCCCACGAGTTGTTTACGCGAGATGAAATGGGCGAATTGCTCGAAGCAGCCGGCCAGGAGTTGAACGGCGCAGATCCATTGAGTACCGAGGCAGCGCTTGTCCGCGTGGCTGGGCGTGATTTTGAACGCGCGCTCAAACTGCCGGCCGAGCTGGTTGCAGATTTTGCCCGCGCTGTTTCACATGGTAAAAATGCATGGAAAGAAGCCCGCGAATCAGACACTTTTGCTACGTTTGCCCCCCACTTGCAGACCCTTGTAGATCTAAACATTCAAAAAGCTGAGGCCTACGGTTATACCGATAAAATCTACGATGCCATGCTTGATCAGTATGAGCCCGGCATGAAAACCGCCGAAGTAGAATCCGTCTTTGCAGATTTACGGGAGCAATTGGTGCCTATCGTTCAACAGATCCAGGCTGCCTCACAGCCGGCAGATCCTTTTCTACACATCAAATACGATCATCAAAAACAGTGGGATTTTGGCCTCGATGTGATTCGTGATTTCGGCTACAATTTCAAGTGCGGCCGGCAGGACGTATCGGCACATCCGTTTACAACCTCCTTTTCAATTACTGACGTCCGACTCACCACGCGCGTCAACGAACACTTTTTCCCCACGGCACTCTTTGGCACCCTGCACGAAGCCGGCCACGGCCTTTATGAGCAAGGCGTAGCTCTTGAACTGGATCGCACACCCCTGGCAGAAGGCACCTCGCTCGGCATGCACGAATCACAATCACGTTTATGGGAAAACCTTGTAGGCAGAAGCAAGCCTTTCTGGGAGCACTATTACCCCAAGCTACAGCGCATCTTCCCAGATCAGCTGAAGGCTATATCTCTGGATACTTTTTATCCGGCATTGAATAAGGTGAATCCGTCGCTCATTCGCGTTGAAGCCGATGAAGTAACGTATAACCTGCATATTATGCTGCGGTTTGAAATTGAAAATGCGCTCGTCGATGGAAAGGTTAAAGTAAACGATCTGCCCGAACTATGGCGGACCAAGATGGGGGAATACCTCGGCGTAACCCCGGAGAACGATGCGGATGGTGTCTTGCAAGACATTCACTGGTCCTTGGGCGTATTTGGCTACTTCCCCACCTATGCGCTGGGCAACCTGATGTCAACGCAGCTATTCGATCAAGCCAGCAAAGATTTGCCTAACCTCGATGACCAAATGAGGAATGGTCAATTCGCTGAATTATTGTCGTGGCTACAAACCAACATCCATCAATACGGCAGAAAGCTGGAAGCCGGCGAAATACTCGAACGCGTAACCGGCGAAAGACTAAACAGCGAAAGCTGGCTCAGGTATGTAAAGCAGAAATACAGCGCGATATATGGGTTTTGAGTTTCGAGTTCAAGGTTCTGGGTTCAAGGTTTATTGGAACGGATTGGAAAGTATTAACCTTGAACATTGAACCCAGAACCAATGACGTTAAGAGAAATTGCAAAACACGCTATTTTAAACGCCCGTTCGGGGCAAGAGCGCTCAAGAAATTGACTGGGTGCATTCTTATTCGTCATCCTGAGCTTGCCGAAGGATCCATGCAATTCTTGAATCAATTGAATGCCCTCAATGAATTCCATGGATCCCTCGACAAGCTCAGGATGACGTTGAAAATGGCCTTTTATATGCCTTTATTGCACATTTATCCCAAACTCGCATCGGTTTAGGGCTTTCAATCCACTCCAATAATCCTTGAACCCAGAACATTGAACCCAACAAAGAAGCCATCCAATCCTGCCTACTTTAAGGGGCTAGCTCGCGGGCAGAATTGAATGGCTGGGTAAAGCCTTAATATGTGAGGATTATGCCTTTAACTCAGAGGCAACTCAAACTGGTTTAGATCGGCTTTTTCAAAACCGTCTTGTTGACCGCGTACAAGCAGGCGCTCTCGAAGAAAGATGCCCATAATGCGCTGGCTGTTTTCTACACTGAAGCCTAAGTCTGAAGCCATTTTAAAGAACTCGACTTGTTGAAATACGTGCGGCAGGATGTGGAAAAACTTCCGGGCCGTTTCGGGGATGGATTCAGGAATGCTTCGGCTATGACTCGCGCCGGCTATTTCCATTTCATTGTAAAGCCTGAAGCGCGTAACCTCTCCACGTAACATCGTATTCTCTCGACGTAATTGCTCATTCTCAGCGCGAAGGCGTTGAAGTTCTAATAGGAGCTGACGCGGTCGGAGTCGAGATGCACTACTTTTGAGTGCTGAACCGCCTTTCTCGATCATTCTAGTGATCATAGCAGCGTGTGTTAAGATGTGTCTGGAAAGGACTTGCGAAAAGAAATGTCTGCTTTGACACGCACAAAGTAGGTATTTTATCTCCTACTCTGCAGGTTATTTATCCACTTTTTTTCCCTTATTAATCCACACTCCTCCACAATGTGCACAAGTTATCCACACTTTTCACCTACAGAGAAAAATTTATTGCTGTAGGGGATTTTTTATAAGTCTATATTTTTAAGTACTTAAGCCCTCTCCAGGTGACCTGTTTTTCTGAGCCGAAAATCTCTTTTTGAGAGGTGCAAATAATGCGGGTTTCCCATCAACAAGCAGGAAACCCACATCATTTCACTTTTTATACCGGTATTTCCAGCTTAGTTGGAGCTAATACCATCGACAAATAACATTTCGGCGCTGGTGGGCAGCATAAATTTGAAGGTTGTGCCTTCATTGAGCGCGCTTTGTACAGACAACGTGCTGCCATGTAGTTCAAATATCCGCTTGGCAATGGCAAGTCCCAGGCCGGCGCCCCCTTCTCCACTCGGCGTCCTGCTTTTTTCAACCCGATAGAAGCGATCAAATATACGGGCCACGTCTTCTTCTGGAATCCCTTTACCCGTGTCTACAACCGCAACGCTCACGTAAGACATATCACGATTGGAAGGCTTAATACAGACATCCCCTCCTGCCGGCGTGTGCCGTATCGCGTTATCAATCAGGTTGGAAATGGCTCGCTCAACCAACGCGATATCTGCATAGACCATGGGGAGCGGGCTGTTGCCTAGCTCTGCGCTTATGCTTACATCATGCTTTTCTGCCAGTGGCTTAAACTGCATCACCACGTCTTGCACCAGTTCAGCAATTGAAAACCGCTCAAAATGGGGTTCGATCTGCTTTGCGTCCAGCTTTGAAAGTTCAAACAACGCACCAACCAATGAATTAAGTCGCTTCGTGTTTTTCAAGCCCACGGTTAAATACCGCGTCCGTTCTTCCAGGCTCAGGTCTTCTTGTTTGATTAAGATCGTTTCCAGATATCCTTGAATAGACGCCAGCGGGCTACGTAAATCGTGTGAGATGTTGGCGATGAGCTCGCGCCGGAGCTTGTCTGCGTTTTGCAGTTTTTCCATATCACTCACGATGGTATCAGCCATCTGATTGAATGAAGCCCCCAGCTCTCCCAACTCGTCATTGGATTTTGTTTTGACGCGCTGTTTCAAATCTCCATCTTCAAATGCCTTTACTACAGCGTTCATATTGCGTAGCGGATTTGAAAGGAATCCAAACAGTATCATACCCAGGATGATCGTAAACAGGACGCTCAACCCTACACCAATCGATGCAGTGCGGACGATATAGCTGTCTTTGATCATCGCTGCAACAGAATCGTATCGCTGCCCCCCCAGAATGATATAAAGGTAACAGCCAGACTCTCCCATTATTTCTATGGGTGCCACACTAAAGGGCCTTTTCTGGCTGGCATCGAGGGGATCATCACCCATAATTGGAAGATCAGCGCCGGCCAGATACGCATCCAGAGGCTCCTTGTCTACAAACTGACTAACGATCTTCTTGCCTTCCTGTACATAATAGGACTTGATCATCCCATCGCTACCGGTCAGGTAAATCTCAATGCGACGATTAAGCCCCATGAACTTTGCGATTTCCATCTGGATCATCTTGTCGTCGATCTTTTCAAGCACCCAAGGCTGGAAACGAACCGCCATGGTGTCTGCCAAAGACCGATTCAATTTTTGATCTGTCTCCAACTCAATATCTTTCGCAGCCTGAATACTCAACCACGAGACTGCTACAGCCAGTATTAAGACCAATGCAAGAAAGATTGCTGAGATCTTGGCGTAAAAGCTTTTAAAGAATGTTTTCATGTTAACAACTCCTCAGGTTCGGCAAAACGATAGCCGTGTCCCCAGACTGTTTTAATGTATCGTGGAGCCGCCGGATCAATTTCTATTTTGTTACGGAGGCGATTTATGTGGGAATTAACAGTGTGGCTGTATCCACTGTACTGATATCCCCAAACGAGGTCCAGCAATTCCTGCCGGCTATACGCGCGGCCCGGGTTTTCAGCAAATAATACCAGCAAGTCAAACTCTTTGGCGGTCAACTCCAACGTCTGTTCGCGGAGCAATACTTTGCGTTTTTCAAGATTGACAACCAGATCTCCATATTCCAGAAGTTTGAGGTCACCGTCTTGCTTTTCAGTTTTAACAACTTCAATACGACGAAAAATAGCCTTCACCCGTGCGAGAAGTTCGCGCACGCTAAAAGGCTTCGTCATGTAATCATCTGCCCCTAGTTCCAATCCTAACACCTTGTCTAATTCCTCAGCTTTTGAAGTAAGCATCAGAATGGGCAATGACCTGTTTTCAGCTCGAATTCGCTTACAAACCTCAAATCCATCGATGAATGGAATCATGATATCGAGTATGACCAGCGAAAAGTCACCCTCAAGTGCTCTTTGCAGTCCAAGCCGGCCATCGCCGGCTATTTCTATCTCATATCCGAGATCGGAAAGATGAATTTGTAATAATTTTGCGAGATCAGGATCGTCTTCAACGATTAGTATAGAAGACGCATCATTACTGGAAATGCCCATTGATTGCATATTAAGCTCAAATATTTCTGAATCGAATTGCATACTTCATAGTACCTTGCATTCGGTTATGCGCCAGGGTTGTATGTTACAAGACAAAACAACCAGAAACACCCAACCTGAAACTAAAAATGGTCGGTATAGAATAAAAAGGTTTCAGACAACCCCTTCATCACAAAATAATAACAAAAACAAAACAGAGAAGATGCAGGATGTAAGCGGACAAGTGGCCTCTATTTCAGCTGAGAAGCAGAATGATAATAAAAGCACATCAGATTGGACCCCCAGTTCGTGGCGGTCAAAGAAGGCCCTTCACCAGCCGAATTATCCTGACCAGGAAGATTTAGACGGCGTTTTACACCATCTCTCAGAGCTAACCCCTTTGGTTACATCGTGGGAAATCCAGTCTCTTCGCAAACAATTGGGTGAAGCGGCACTGGGAAAACGGTTCTTATTGCAAGGCGGAGACTGCGCTGAGAGCTTCAATGAGTGCTCATCCGATATCATCACACGCCGGCTTAAAGTTATCCTCCAAATGAGTCTCGTGCTCATTTACGGATTGAAACTGCCCGTTATCAGGGTCGGCAGGTTTGCCGGCCAATACGCAAAACCCCGCTCGGCTGATGTTGAAACGGTTGATGGGGTTACCTTGCCTACCTACAAAGGCGACATGATTAACGGTATGGCTTTTAATGAAAAAGAGCGCACACCGTCTCCACAACGCCTGCTGCTAGCCCACAGCCGGTCTGCGATGACACTAAACTTTGTGCGTGCACTGGTTGAAGGCGGATTTGCAGATCTTCACCATCCGGAGTACTGGGATCTTGATTTTGTGCAGCATTCTTCGCGCGCCGGCGAATACCAGTCGATGGTAGATTATATCAGCGAGGCGGTTTCGTTCATGCAGGCCTTGTCTGACGTGCCCGAGGCACCTTTTGGTCGGACGAACTTCTACACAAGCCACGAGGCGCTCTTCCTGCCTTATGAGGAATCGCAAACCCGCAGCGTCCCCCACAACCCGGGTTGTTATAATTTATCGACGCACATGCCGTGGATAGGCATGCGAACAGCTTTCCCTGACAGCGCGCATATTGAGTACATGCGCGGCATCTCAAATCCTATCGGGATGAAGGTGGGTGCTGCGTTGTCGTCAAAGGAACTGATTGAATTGATCGACATCCTGGATCCTAATAACGACCCGGGCCGGCTTACGCTTATTGCGCGGTTCGGACACGAAAACATCGCTGATCATCTCCCACGCTTGGTTGAAGCCGTCAAGAAAGCCGGCAAAACGGTCGTCTGGTCATGCGACCCAATGCACGGTAATACCATCAAAACAGAGAAAGGCATCAAAACGCGGCCTTTCGAAAACATCTTATCAGAGCTGGAGCAATCGCTGGATATACACGCTGAACTGGGCTCTCATCTCGGCGGCGTACACTTTGAAATGACCGGTGAAGATGTAACGGAATGCACGGGCGGCGCCCGTGGCCTGGCCGACGGCGACCTCGAACGCGCCTACACATCACGCGTAGATCCACGCCTCAACGCAGAACAAGCACTGGAAATCGCGATGAGCATCGTCCGTAAATGGCGAAGAATGTAGACGAGTGCCGAATGCCGAATTGCGAGTTTCGAGTGACGATTCACTCGCCATTCGACACTCGGCATTCGGCATTCAAGAAATTCGGCATTCAAGCAATCTTCGCCATGAACTTGTCGCTGGCTTTGATAGACCGGGAGAACGCTGTGAGGAGTTTAATCACGTCTTCCATGTCTGATTGGTCGACCATTTCTACGGTGGAGTGCATATAGCGCATGGGGAGCGAAACGAGCGCGCTTGGGACGCCGGCGCGGGAGACGAATACGTCGTCTGTATCCGTGCCTGTGTACCGCGAGGATGCCTCGTGCTGGATATTGATGCCTTCTTTTTCAGCGACTTCCATCAATCGCTTGACCACGGCTGGATGATTGGCTGTACCATGGGTCAAAGCCGGCCCGCCGCCGAGCTTTACGTCTCCGTGTTTACTTGTGGAGATGCCGGGAGAATCGGTCGCATGGGTAACATCCAGCACAACGGCTACTGTTGGCTTCAGGCGATAGGTGACCATGCGTGCTCCATTGCCCCCGATTTCTTCCTGCACTGCGTTTACCGCATAAACCGTACAGGGCAGCTTCTTTTTCGTTCTTTTCGCTTCTTTTGATAATCTGGACATGACCTGCGCGATGATGTATCCGCCTATCCGATTATCAAGGGCGCGACCAACCAGCCGGGTTTTACCTATTTCTCTGGCAGACTCAGCAAACACGATGGGATGCCCTACCCGCAGCCCCATGTTCAGTATGGCTTTTTTGTCTTTTGCCCCGACATCAATAAATACATCTTCCCACTTCGGAATCTTGGTATCTGTGGCTTCGCGAATATGAATGGCCGTATTCCCGATAACCCCTGTCACTTCTCCTTTATCTCCCAACAACCTTACAATACGCCCTCTCACGATAGCCCGATCAGAACCGCCAATCCGATTAATACGGATAAATCCGTCATCCGTAATATAGCTGATCATGAAGCCAATTTCGTCTGCATGGGCTTCCAGCATCAATCTTGGACCCGCTTTGGAGCCTTCTAGCGTTCCCCAAGTATTACCGTAGTGATCGTTTTCCACCTGATCAACAAACGAGCGAACATAGCCGGCCCACTTACGTTGACCCTCGGCCTCAAATCCGGAAGGGCTCGGCGTATCAAGAACATCAAAAAGAAATTGTTTTTCGCTTTTTTTCATTGGAAAGGGATATTTGTCAGTTGTCAGTATTCGATTATCAGTATACAGATATAGCGGTATCGACCCACTATTCTGTAACAATTAATCGAATACAATAAACTGACATCTGAGAATTGATAACTGAATACCGACAACAACAACATGAAACGCCTACTAAATTCTTTAGTCATCTTAATGTTCGCACTGGTAACCGGGCAGTTCAACCATGCTGCCGGCCAGGAGGCTGCGCCGCTTGTGGTCATGAATCTTGCTGCACATCCAGATGATGAAGACGGGCGTACACTCACGTATTACAGAAGGGCAAAAAATGCCATCGCCTATAGCGTTATATACACGCGTGGCGAAGGCGGCCAAAACGAAATCGGCCCTGAATTATACGAAGATTTGGGCGCCATCCGTACAGACGAAACCGAGCGTGCTGCCCGTATGCTAGGTTCTCAGACCTACTTCCTCAACTTTAAAGACTTCGGCTATTCTAAAAAAGCGAGTGAGGCATTCTCTTTCTGGGGCGGAGAAGACGAAGTGACTGCACGCATTGTATACTTGATCAGAAAGCTCAAGCCCGATGTCCTTTTCACCAACCACGACACCCTCACAGTTGGGCCAAGGGTACAACACGGACAGCATCAGGCCGTTGGTATTTCTACCTATAACGCTTTTGAACTGGCTTCAGACGCCTCATATCATCCTGAGCAACTGGAAGAGCCCGGCGTTGACTTATGGCAACCGAAGCGCTTGTTTCTCCGACGTTGGCGTGGAAGTGATGAGCAGTATGATGCGGTGATTCCGGTAAATGACGTAGATCCGCGTGCCGGCAAATCATACAGTAAAATTGCGACCGAGGCCCTGGGAGAACACGCGTCTCAAGGCATGGGCATGTTTGCCAGCTTCAGAAGAATGCAAGAGAACACGCACTTTAGTCTCTTGCGTTCGTCAACCGATGCTCCGCTCGACTCGACTGATCTGGCTTCGAATCTGGAGCCAAACAATGTGGCTGATCCGGACATTCGTTACTGGATTGATTCCCAAAGAATGCAAAGGCCGGCGGAAGGCTTTCTTCTCGCCAATGACGAAGTGGTCGTCGCTGGGCAATCCGTGCTGATTAAAGCAAATCTTGCTATGTTCGGTGACGTGCCGCTGAAATTGAAATTTGCCGGCCCTATCGATACAACCATTGTGTTTACAAGAGATAACCCCGGCCCAATGCAGGTGATGGTTTCAACAGATGCAGCCCCAACCATACCAAAGCCCACGTATCAGTACAACCGGTTTCTCAGCAGTCCGCCTGTTGTTTATACAGTCTATAATGCAGAAACCGATGAACGCCTTGCAGCAAATTATCTCCGCATGAATGTTGCGCCGCAGGTGGTCATAACAACGATGCTCGATGTTGTACGGCTCAAGCCAGGCTTGAATGAGATTGACATTCTGCTTTCGCAATTTGACCCTGCAGCAGATATTTTAAATCTGCAACTGGCAGTAACAAGAAATGACAGCAAAACGGTCGTCTATCAAAAACCCTACACCTTCGAGTTTTCAACATCTACCATTCTGTCAAAAACACTCGATTTTCAGCTTCCTGCTGATTTAAAGGATGGCAACTATACTATTTCGATCACCGGACTTCCGGAATCTGCTACAACACCTATTGCCCCTACAACGGCCTTTATAACAGGACGCGTGTTCTCCGTTGATGTAGCTGAAGACCTGCGTGTTGGTGTTATCGAGAGCTATGACAATACGCTTGCGCAAGCGCTCGGCGAACTCAATGTAGACTATGTCCTGCTGGACTCACTGGCACTCGCGAACAAAGACTTTGATGGCTTACATACCATTCTGGTTGATATCCGCTCATACCTTGTTCGCGGGGACCTTCGGAAATACAATCAGGATTTACTGGATTGGGTGAACGATGGCGGCCACATGATCGTCAATTACCAGAAAATGTTTGAGTGGAATGAAGGCTTTCCTGATCCGTTTGATACGGATGCAAAGAACGCCGGCAATTTCCCACCGTATCCCCTCAAACTTAGCAGAGACCGAATTACGACGGAAGATTCTCCCGTTTCAGTACTCAATCCGGAGTTACCCATATTCAATTATCCCAATGTGATCGATGAGAAGCTGTGGGACAATTGGGTGCAAGAACGCGGCTTGTATTTCCCCGGCGAATATGATGAGCAATACCAGGAGCTTTTTGAAATGAACGACCCGGGTGAAGAACCACTCCGAAGCTCTACCTTGATAGCCAATTACGGTCAGGGCACCTACATGTATACGGCGCTCGGCTGGTACCGACAGTTGAAGGTATACCACACCGGCGTGTATGCTTTCTTTGCCAATATGATCAGCCAGCCGATGGCTGGTAAGACGGAAACGCCTTGAATGTAGAACTGCAGAATGTAAATTCTATAATGTAGAAGGAATGTGTTCTTCATTCACTTCTGCAGTTTTACATTTTACATTCTGCAGTTCTAAATTTCTACAGCTTACTGATCTCGGTAATCTCGACAATTTTGCCCCACATCTTTGTCGACATAATATCGGTGCGTGGTTTCATCGTGAACAGGATGCGCAAGCCGTCTACTTTGTAGGCCTCTTCGAGATTTATCGCCAGATAATTATCGCCGGCATCCGTCTCTATTCCGTAGAAACCGCCTTCAAGATCGATATACTTTACCGTGGCCTTGATGCCATCGACTACCTGCATTTCAGTTCTTTCAGCATCAGGTGTTTCAGCAGGATCAGCTGTGGTTTTACAACCCATGAATAACAGTGCAGCCAGGATAATTGTAGATAACATGCGCATAAGAAAAGGAAGTTACGTGTAGAAGGGCTTATGTAAGAACGTAGTATCAAACAAGGTACGCGTTCAACTTTTAGCAGAAACGGGTTCACCAACGGTTTGAATCCAGCCGCCGGCCAAAACGTCTTCTCCATCATAAAGCACAAGCGATTGCCCAGGGGTTATGGCTTTTCGTTTTTCAGCAAAAGCCACCGTCAATTCTCCTTCTCCAGATTGCCAAACAAGGCATGGTCCGCCTGGATCTTTGTAGCGAACTTTTGCAACCGCCGGCATTTCATCCTCAATGGAGGCGTATTTGATCATGTTCAGTTGCTTTGCCGTCAGCGTTTGCTGCATCAGGTCTTCTCGCTGACCGATCGTAATGATATTGGTGTCTGGGTCGATGTGCGTAACATACGCAGGATGCCCCAGCGCAAGTCCCAATCCGTGCCGTTGACCGATGGTGTAAAACGGGTACCCTTCATGCGTACCGATAACGGTGCCGTCTTTAAGCACAAAAGAACCGCCACTCACTTTCTCTTTGAGGCCCGGGACCCGGTCGCGAAGAAAACGCCTGTAGTCATTATCAGGCACAAAGCAAATCTCATACGAATCTGGTTTGTCTGCTACCCGCAACAATCCAAAATCAGTCGCCATCTGCCGGATGGCCGGCTTGGTGTAGGTGCCCAGGGGGAATATAGAGCGTGCCAGATGATGCTGGGGCAATCCCCAAAGCGCGTAGCTCTGGTCTTTGTTGTTATCCAGGCCTTTCATTAAAACATGGCGATTTAACGCTTCGTCATGGCGCAGGCGTGCATAATGTCCGGTGGCAATGAATTCGCAATCCAGATCGTCCGCCCGTTTCAGAAGGGCAGACCATTTGATGTGCGTATTACATAAAACACAAGGATTGGGCGTTCTGCCGGCGAGATACTCTTCGGTAAAACGCTCAATCACCCAGTCGCCGAATTCTTTCCGGATATCAACAATAAAATGCGTAAAGTCGTGTTTCAGCGCGATTGAACGCGCATCGTTCATTGATTCAAGCGTGCAGCATCCAATTTCTTTACCTTTTGTGCGGCCCCCACTGGAGGAATAATCCCACGTCTTCATGGTGATGCCAATAACCTCATATCCCTGCTCTTTTAGTAATACAGCAGCTACAGAGGAATCCACACCACCACTCATTGCAACAAGAACACGTCCTTTAGCACTCATAGTTATAAACCATATTTTTCAGATGCTCCCTTGAACGGAATCGTGAATTAGGCGTTCCGGATGATATGCAGTTATCAGTTTTCGGTAGACAGTTTTCAGTAAAAGGGTTCACTGAATGCTTCTCACTGAGGACTTTACATCAAAATGATGATCACTGAATACTGATTCACATGACTGATAACTGAATACCGAAAACTGATAACTGATCTTAGCTGCTATGTTTAAAACACTTGCCATACTTACCCTTTTTCTTTTCATCACAAGAACAGGCTGTAGCCAGGAATTAGCCTGGTCGGAGATCATTGGCGATATTAGAAGTCAGTATCCAACCGTACAGCAGCTCTCTACGGATTCGCTTGCTACCTGGCTCGCCTCCGACAGTGAATCGCTGCCGTTCCTGATTGATATACGTGAAAAGAAGGAATATAAAGTGAGCCATCTTCCCGGCGCTATCCAAATGGACCCGGAAGCCAGAAAATTTCGTTCACTCCGCGACTTAGACAAAGATACGCCTATTGTGGTCTACTGCTCTGTGGGATATCGCTCTTCAAAAATGGCGGAGAAGCTTACGAAAGCCGGCTTCACAAACGTATCCAATCTGGAAGGCTCTATTTTCACATGGGCCAACGAAGGGCACACGGTCGTCCGCGATGAACAACCCGTTAGCGCAGTTCACCCCTATAACAAAGTATGGGGCATGCTCCTTAAGAAAGAGCTTCGGAGTTTCGAATAAAAGGGAGGCAGAGAATCCGGGCTAATTCGCAGATTTAGCGACAGCTTGTTGGGGAGGCCACTTATTGCGTACTGTTTTGATCCATTGCATAAGGCCTGTGCGGATCTACAATCTGGATGCACAGCGCGCCCAGGATGATGAAACAGCCGGCCATAATCTCCAATGTGCTCGGTTCAGTGCCCAGGGCCAACCATGCCAGCAGAAGGGTTACCGGGGGTATGAGATTCCCGTAGAGCAATACGCGCGTTGGGCCCAGTGACTCCAATGCCCGGACCTTCACCCATTGTCCGACACCGACGCCAATGGCTCCCCCAACAATAATTGCAATCCAGGTGAGCCCGCTTAAAGCAACCCAGTTTTGCTGCACCAAAGATGCAGAGGCAATAAGTAAATAAAATGCCCCACCAATCGAAGTCCGCGCGGCGACGATTGAAGTGGGGCCATATTTACTCACGAGCGGCTTTATGAGGTGTAATTCGAGTATTGCACAGCATATTCCGATAAGCAATAATAAATCGCCAAGCCAAAAACTGTTATGGGGCCCCAATCCATCAACAGCCAATCCTACAGTACCTATGCCGGCTATGACCAGACCAAAGACGCCTGATCGGCCCAGGGTTTCGGTGCGTAGCAGGTAACCTATGCCAGCACTTAATGCAGGACATACCGCGAGCCAGAGTGATGCTCGTCCTCCAGATGTCAGGTGTAATCCCTCAATGCCCAGCCACGGTGCGATGGCTGCGCCGAGCAATGCCACAACCATGAGCCGCGGCCAATCTTCTTTAGCAATTTTTGGGAAAAGCTTAAACGGAATACCTTCTTGCTTTGCCTCTTTCTTACCCCGATAACAGAGAATACCCAGCATCATCAAGCCGGCAACTAAAAAGCGCGACACGCTAAACGAAATGGGAGAAAGCTCTAGTAGCGCAATCTCAGCCAACACAAAATTGCCGGCCCACATAAATGTGAACAACACGAGTAAACCGTGATGCATCCCGGGTACTACTTGCTCAACAGATATGCTTGTAGAGAAGCGTGTATTTAATTTTTGGGCTTTATCTATCACAATATCCGCATGCCTAAATGCGATATGCCTGCATGCAATGCCAGGAGTTGCTCGTTTCTGAATAGGAGCCGGCGGCGTAAAAGACATTTTCATTATGCTACCAATTAAGTATCGTTACAGATACAGTTAGGGACTTAGTAGCTTAAGACGAAAAGTCTGGAGATTTCCCCAAAAGATGTGCGTCAGTGTTGCTCGAAATTAGATATGGATGTTAATCAGGGGCAGAAATGCTGTTTTATTTTCGTATTCAACTTTACGCTGGTCATCCTCAACCATGTGCTCAACTTGATTGAGGATGACCTGATCCGTCGTTTTAACTGCGGTTGTACTTAGCTCGACTTTGTCCTTTTGGACAAAGTCTCGAATATCGAACTCCGATCAAGGAATGTCCAATGTTGAAGGGTTTTTGCGCTATCTCGATGTTAGACATACCTTTTGAGTCTTCGCCGTTTAAGTTATCCATGTCTGGTTGGTAAACCGAGACGTATAAATAATCGAAAAAGACCCTGGTGGCGCTAAAAAGAGGCTTTGACATTTTCTTATTGGACAAAGTCGAGCTCAGTCTCACTACGAAAAGATCCCCCAATCAAGTTGAGGGCAGGCTTTTCGACAGGTTCAAGATGACAACCAATTGACATGACTTTATAATAAAGCCAGAGTTTAGGCCAGGCTATGT
>JBGCEN010000223.1:0-4069 GCA_045106435.1 Rhodothermales bacterium | reverse complement strand
GATGCCATCAACTGCTTTATAGGACCACTCGTCGCTCGCGCCGTGGGTCACGCCCCCTTTTATCCCACCGCCGGCTACCCAATTGGTAAAGGTGAATGGATTATGATCGCGCCCCCGGCTTCCCTGACTACAGGGCATGCGGCCAAACTCGGTGGTCCACAACACAATGGTGTCATCCAGCATGCCCCGTTGTTTGAGGTCTTTTAAGAGGGCTGCTGCAGGCTTGTCCATGCTGGCAGCCATTTCGCCATGATCTTTCTCCAGGTCCTCATGAGAATCCCAGTTGCGACGCGGGAATGCGTTGTCTGCGCCGCTCCACAGCTGAACAAAACGGGTACCTCGCTCCAGCAGGCGCCGGGCAATCAGACAGTTTCTTCCGAAATCTTCTGTTACAGGATCGTTCAGGCCGTAGAGTTTTTTGATGGTATCTGACTCCCCTGTTAAATCAAAAACCTCTGGTGCGGATGTTTGTAGTTTTGCTGCCAGCTCATAACTTTGAATGCGTGCTTCCAGGCGGGTATCGCCGGCACGACCTTCCAAATGTTGGCGGTTTAATTGGTTCAACACATCCAGACCATCAGCATCGGCTTTAGCAGTGATGTATTGATCCTTTGGGGGAAACAGATCTGTAATAGGCTCAGGTGCCGACGGCTGCACCAGCGTGCCCTGATGCGTAGAAGGCAGAAAGCCGGCCGTCCAGTTTTTGGGGCCACCTGGGCCAAAGCCCCTGCTATCTGGCAAAACAACAAACGTAGGCACATTGTCTGTTACCTTACCAAGTCCATAACTCACCCACGCCCCCATGCTTGGAAAACCAGGTAAAACAAAACCGGTATTTTGCATAAACGTAGCAGGCCCATGAACGTTAGACGTGGCAACCATCGCCGGCAGAAATGCCATGTCATCAACACATTGTCCCAAATGAGGCACCATATCGCTCACCCATTTCCCACTCTCTCCGTACTGTTTCCACGCCCAGGGAGATGGCATAACGACACCTGGATTACTCTGAAATAACTCTACACCTTCCCCTGGATCAAAAGGATCGCCGGCCCGCTTGATCAACTCAGGCTTGTAATCAAATGAATCTACCTGGCTCGCTGCTCCCGACATAAATAGCTGGATCACACGGGTTGCCTTTGCAGGATGATGCAGGCCATTGTAAAATGGTCTGGAGCTAGCAACCGTGTCAAGGCCAAGCATATGCATCAATGCGATGCCGCCCAGGCCGCCGCCATATCGCCACAAAAATTCGCGCCGGGTAACAGGATTCCAGGGTTGGTGGGTTTTCATAATCGTTTCCGGTTAATCACTTCCGGTTAATCACGTTCAGTTAATCGACGTATAAAAATTCGTTCATCGCAAAAATGAGCCGGCTGGCTGCCGCCAATCCATGTTCTGCTGCATAGGCTGTGAGTGTTGCTTGCTCATCTTTAGACGGGCTCCTCAACAGCGCTAGTTGATAAGCCGTCTTGATCTGATGCTCAAGATCCCCCCCTTCGTTTTCAAGCCGCGCTGAAAGGAACGCGGCTTGCTGGACCATAAAGGGGTTATTTAATGCCGCCAAAGCCTGCAGTGCAGTAACCGTTTCATTGCGCACGGGCACGCTTTGCGATGGATCTGCACAATCCAGCGTCGTCATAAATGGATCGGGTACACTTCTAATCACGGATCGATAAATGGCCCGCCGGAAAGAGGCTGGATCACTCGGATTGTAATCAGCATAAAGATAACGTGGAGAGTGATCATCTTCATAGCGAAAGGTATCAAAGCCCGGACCGCCCATGGTGAGGTTGAGCTTGCCGCTTACGGATAATACAGCGTCCCGTAAAGCTTCGGCCTCCAATTGCCGGCGATTACCTCGCCACAAATATTTATTTCCCCCATCAACCTGCGCATATTTTTCATTGTGGGCAGACGCCTGCCTGTAGGTGGCACTTGTAACAATCAATCGGTGAAGCCATTTCAGCGATTTGCCCTGTTCAACAAATTCGAACGCCAGCCAATCTAACAGTGCTGGGTGAGAAGGTATGGCCCCCATTTTTCCAAAATCATTTGGTGTGCTCACCAATCCTTGTCCGAAATGGTAATGCCATACGCGGTTCACTATCGAGCGCCAAGTAAGTACGTTGTCTTTGTCGGTAATCCATGTTGCCAAAGCAGCGCGCCGCAACCCTTCATCGTGTGCTTCAGGAAGTGCAAAGCGTGCCGGCAAGTCAGGTAGCGAAGAGAGGGTACCGGGATGCATCTGTTCCAGGGGCTGTTCAGTATCTCCTCTATTCAAAAGATGAATCAGCCGGGGCTTCTCTGAAGCAACAAATCGTCCCCAGTTGTTAAAATCGTTGTTAACCGCATAGACCTGACTGGGCTTCGGCAATGCTTCCAATGTATCTTGCAGCGCATTCAGTTCTTTAAGGATTTCTTCCAACGCAGATTGTTCATCTTTTGAGAGCAGCTTTCTGCGTAAGGTTTTTTCCTTCATCCGGAGCACGTTTAATTGCGCCTCTTTTTCGCTCACGGCTTTCCTGGACGCAGGGGTTTCCAGTCCTTTTTCTATACCTCTGGAACTGTTGTATCCGTCAACCAAAGCAGGCATACTCCAACGGCCTTCTTCGTGGCTATCCAGCGCGCGCACAGGTTTTTTGAAGGCCAGATTTTGCCCTTTGGAAAAGACCTGTAATTCACTCAGCGCAAAGAAATACGCTGATCCCCGCCCTTTCCATAGCTCCGTTGCTGTTACGCGAATATATTGGGCTTCAATGTCTGTGAGTGACAATACATACGGCGTATCCGTACGTTGGCTGTAAGCTTCTTCCGTAAAATCAGCCAATAACATCGGGGATGAGAAAGTAGCATCTAATGAACCTTCTATCTTAAATCGCCAGGGAAAGCCATATCCCGGTACAGGTATGCCATCGCGCGGATGCGCCGGCACCAACCGAATTTCATCGATGTTCTTCTTCTCCCCAAGATCTACTGCCACCCATTTCTCAATACCAGACTTCTCCTCAATAACGCTTTGGTACCCATTCGAAGGACTTCCAGGAACACGCGCGCCTTGTATGGCCCTTTGTACTGACACTTGCTCATTGATCAGCGCAACAAGCGAAGCAGAGTCTGCAGAAGACAGGCGAGCGCTAAGTGTCGCTAGTTGGTCTTCAAGATTCTCTTCCTCCTTTTTCAAATTGACGCGTTTCAAGTGCAATGCAGGATCTTCATCGTAAGGACGATCTACACGATCCACGCCGGCAAAAACAGCCTGCAAGCTGTAATAATCTTTCTGGCTGATTGGATCAAATTTGTGGTCATGACAACGCGCGCATTGCACTGTCATACTGGTAAACGTGCCTATGGTGGTCGCTACCATATCATCACGGTCAAGATTCCTCACAATTCGTTTATCTGTCGTACCATTTTTCACTTCCACATGGCCGACTAAATCCCAAGGCCCTGCAGCCAAAAACCCAAGCGCAACAGTAGCATTGGGATCTTCAGGATACAATACATCGCCGGCTATCTGCTCTTCAACAAACCGATCGTAAGGGATATCGCTATTCAAAGCCGATATCACATAATCCCGATACGGCCAAGCATTGGGGCGGCGCTGGTCCTTGTCGTATCCGTGCGTCTCTCCATAATGCGCAACATCTAACCAATGGCGGGCCCATCTTTCGCCATACCGTGGAGAGGCCAGCAATCGATCCACTACACGTTCATAGGCTTCTTCCGATTTGTCAGCCAGAAAGTCTTCGAGTTCATCGGGTGTTGGTGGTAATCCGTGTAAATCAAAAGTCAGCCGGCGTAACAGGGTGCGTTTATCTGCTTCAGCCGCGGGAGATAACCCGTTCTTTTCTTGTGCCTCGAGTACAAAGTGGTCGATGCTGTTTCGGGGCCATCGCTTCCTGGATACAATCGGTGGATCTGAAGCCTGTAAAGGCTCAAAAGCCCAATGATTCTCCCAGGGTACACCTGCTTCCACCCATTGGCTGAGCACCTGGATTTCCTCTGTATCTAACGGCTTGGGGAAATCTGCCGGCGGCATTCGGTATTCCGGATCCGTTGAAGAAAT
>JBGCEN010000222.1:0-6107 GCA_045106435.1 Rhodothermales bacterium | reverse complement strand
CACGTAACGCTGCTATGCGCTCAAAAAGTCGTATCCAAAATCACTCAAAATCTCATCTCTCTCAATTGCAAACCTCAAATCTCAACAGTTTCTAAAAGCTTATCGCAAAAATGACCTATCCATCAGCAGATTCCTGCTCGGCAGGTTTATCTTGCATGGCTTCAACGCGCTTGATCAGTTCCTTGTAAGGGAGATACGATCCGGCCGCCGGCGCTTCGTGCGTCTTTAAGTCGCTCATGACTTCATCCCACAGGTCATCGTTTCTGATTTCTCCATTGATGTGGCGCCGGAGATTGTCGAGCCGTTCCTCTACCATATGCTGGATCTGGTTGTAGATCCGTTCCGTCTGGATTTCGCTGCCGGATTCATACATTCTGTCCATGAGTCGTTTGATCAGCATACCAGTAATGCCCACATAAGGCAGTGCAATCACGGAGAAAGCAATCAGGCTCATATTGCTGGTGCCGAACATCATAATCCACAGCAGTGAGAACCCGAAAAGCATGCCGAGTGCTTGTGCTGAACGTTTACGCACTTTCTTTCTCAGGGGAAGTGAGATAAGAATCGGTTTCTTGTTTCGCCAGATGTGCTTGGCTGATTTGCGAATCTTTTTCTGGATCAACTCAACGATATATTGATCTGGCGTCAAAGGACGGTCAACCGGCCGATCAATGGGTTGCAGGAATTCGCTGTTGTTTTTATGCAGAAAGAAGGATACAGGGTATTCATACGGTGCGCGCACATTCAAGCGCGTTCTTGTCAAATGCTGTACGGGATCCATGAGGCGATCACGCATAAGCGTTGATACCCAGGGAATCGACCATTTGACGGCACTTTTCATGGCGAGGCGCCGGCCGTATTTTTTCCATACGATATCTATCCTTTTGTGAATAGATTCTTTCGACCCCTGCCACTGCTCCGTCATCTCATTGCGCGCGTACTCAATATCATGAATCAACTGGCGCTCAAGACGTGGAATCACATAGTCGAAACACCGCTGAATTAGTTGCCGATTCCACAGATCGATGAACTCGGGCTCCTGCATGCGGCACAGGAATAGTACAGGAGAAAGAGAATCGCCTGGCAGATGAGGTGTTGGAATCTGTGACGGTAAATTATTCAGGTAGCTGTACGTTTGCTCAAGAGGCATGAGTACAACGGGTACCTCATTGGGTAGATAGCCGTGAATTGACCTAAACGTTTGTTCTGCTGATCTGTTGAGATTTCGTTTAAGCTCTTTTATCGTGGCATTGAGCCATACATTGAGCTCTTCCTCTGCTTGCATGGCAATGCCTGGCAGCCATTCAGTTGCTGTTACCCAGCGATCTGCCGGCAGTGGCTTGCCCGTGTATCCGGTAGAAGGTTCAAAAATAGATATCTCTGATTCCCCCGTCATGCCATCGCCTTCAAAGCCGGGCATGCCTAATCCCATTTCGAGCAGGTCGCTGTCGGTCAAATCCGTGTCGAAGCCTTCTTGATCAAGACTTTGCCCATCCCATTCGCTTCGTGCAGGTTTGGAAGGATTGGCGCTTGGCGAAGGCATGATGTCTCCATCAACCTCACCACACAGCATCGCAAGATAATTGAGTGGTACCTGGGGCAGCTTAAAAGAAATGGTTGGCAGATCTGTGTCTTTTTGTGTTGAATCCTGCGGGATTACCGGGCGGATCTTGAGATCGTTGCTGATTTCTTTGTCGAATTCGAGGCCGGCAAACAGATGCTGCGTAGACTTGAATATGTATTGGTAGATGTTTTTGCCGAATTCATCGGAGGATGTCCCGTCTTTTCTGGCCAGCGATTTAGCCCGTTGTTCGGCATTAAATCCGTCCAATGCGGCCGCTCGGGCAAGAGCAACGTGTTTTTGTTCATCTACAAACCGATGTATTCTTGTTTGAAGCTCTTCACTGATGGTGTTCAGCTTGTCGTCGACATCCGCCTTGAAGCGCTGGCAAATCCATCTGTTGTTTAATACACGGTCGACATAAGACTCAAACTGCGTAGCAAGTACGTCTCGCATTGCAGTGGCAAAAAGTGCCTGGTTTTGTCTTTTGAGAGAAGGTGCGCTTGAGAAGAATCGATTCCTGATTTCTCTGTGTAGCAGTGCATTTGAGCCTTGTAGAACAACTTCCAGCTCATCGGGATCTTTGCTGCATGGTACAACAACATCGAGGTGCTGTCCAATGGTTGTCCGCGCAAGCTGGAGTACTTGAATCCACCGTTTGCGCGGGATAGACTCCATATGGGTGATGATACCCATAGACGTAACCGGTAGCGTCAGGTGTTCTTTGTAAGATGCTGCCAGCTCTAATGATTGCTCATCATTGACATGCTCCGCTTTGAAAACCAGGATAACGCCATCGGCTTGCCAAAGCAGTTGTTTGGTAATGGCCGGCTCATCCATGTCTGGCATTTCAGTAATGGCGACATTTTTGGGGAGCCCGGGCGCATTGAGATGCCAAACGATACGGTTGATGTGCGTAGCGTGGCTTGATGAAAGATTTTTCTGGTTGCGGGCAAGTGCCTGTGCCTGAGCAATAGGCATCTTACGAATAGGCTCTTGATCAAGACTGGTGTGGATTTCGGCGTATTCCTTCTTTTCATCTGAGCGACAGAATACGTTGATCCAATTGTTTGGGGTATCAATCGTAGCGATATTCTTGCCCAGGAGCAGATTGATTACCGTAGATTTTCCCGCGCCTCGCTGCCCCATGAGCAGGAGGGTGAATTGTTCTTCCTGCTCATTTGCTTTTTGAGCTATTAAAGCTGCTTCGTTGTGAAAACCAAAGGTTTCAGCGGCGTCACGAAGTGCGTCGTATTCAACGGAAGGATTTAGAATGGGTAAAGTCATAGCGTCACGATCGTCAACAAGGGTTAATGCCGTGGTTAATCAAAAATCCATCCCAATAGAAAAAAGCCTCTTTTTGGACTAAAAAGAGGCTTTCTTCAAATATAGTGTGCTTAAATAATCGCGTTTCGTGGAAAATATTTCCGAAGGCGATATGCTTGCTTTTGTCTCTACATGTAGTGATCAAATGAAATACCTTGTCCTCTGAAAAAAGGAACTTCTTTTGGCGAAGCAAGCGTTTCAGTTTGAGTGCTTTGCATGCTAGACATCTGCAAGCGAGACGTTCTAAAGCGGTGAACGTTGTCGTGTGCAATGTGCTTGGAAGGATCAATTTCTAAAGATTCAGTAGATACTTGAGAGACGCCGTCGGCCGTCAGTTCTTCGAGAGATTTAGCCGGCTTTTTTTCTGATGCCTCTGCTGAACCTGCCGTTGGACTGTTGATTCGTTCTTCGCTGATCTGGCGTTGAGCCTCAGCTGCCATCTGGTCTGCCTGCCTGGCCACTTTCCGATCTTGTACTGAAGGATCTTCTGGCGCAAGGGCTGCCCGCTTTACAACACGCGCTTTGTCAAGCGTGGCTTGCGGGTCGTTCGGCACTTCGCTCATGTCAATGTCAACGCTTCCACCAACAGCATAACGTTTGCCGTCGGGGCCGGATTGGTATTCGTACTTGGGCGAATTTGCGTATTTACCGCCGGCCTGGAAATGGGCCTGCTCGTGCCGTTTTACCTCTGCGTCACGCTTTTCCAGCTCTTCAATTTCTTTCTCTTCTTCAGGCGTGAATTCTTTTCCACCAGGTCCTACCTTTTTGGTAGGATCTTTAGATTCTTCTTCAAAGGAAGACGCATTTGAGTCGGATGATTGCTCAACAGGCCTGTGCTTCTCTAGCGTTGTACCCGGAGCATCTTTAGTGTGAACCGAGGCCAACAGGCGATCGGTTTCTGCTTCAATAGAATTAGCTTCATTTGAAGCGTTGTGCGCAAATTGTGCCATCATATGGCCATAATTTGCGCGTGAAATTAAGTCGGAACCTAACATGGGACTACCTGGGCTAAGTTGCCAAAAACAATGGAAAGTACTCTGCCGTGGTGATGGTTGTCCTGTGGTGCCTTTATTTTATCGGCCCTTTTCCTGGTTTCCTTAGTTAAGGTTTGACTTTGGTATTATCGATCAGGAAGGAATGGCGTTCTTATAAAGATCAATCAATCTTCTGAAGCCCTCATAAATTGCTATTCTGATTCATACTCCTGCAATCTCTCTTCATTACTAAACTAATTAAATGCTGGATATAGGGGCGAAACCAGAATCGTGGCGGTTCGTTTTTCTTCTGTACCACAAGGAGAACACACTACAAAGAGAATACAGATGAGCGGCAAGGGTTCTATGCAGAATCAACAATGGTGGGATCGGTTTCAGCAGTTGCTGGATGATGGGCTTGAGTGGCCTAGCGTTTATATTTTTAAGTTTATTGTGCCGCGGGCTCATCTCGCCGAAGTGGAAAAGCTATTTCACAATTTCCCTTTCAAGGTGCGGGAGTCGAGTAAAGGCAATTATGCGAGCGTGACGGCCAATATTGAAATGCATTCCAGCGATGAAGTTATTGCCATGTATACCGCAGCTGCAAAGATTGAAGGCATCATTTTACTTTAACCCCTCTGGTATTGATGCCGGCAAACAATAAAATGCTAAATCTCAAATAGGAAATCTCTAACTTGAAGCTTTGTTTTGCCAACTGAGTGCCTGAGATTTTGACAGCTTTAAATTTGATAACTCATCGTTTACCCTGCCCACTGGCCGCCGGCATCATCTGTATGCGCAGGCCTTTCGTTTTTGCATGGATTTGTTTGCTCGTAACATGTGCGCTGGCGGGTAGCGCGGTTGCACAACCCTATCTGCTGGAGCCGGCGCGGGTTTTTGACGGGCAGGAGATGCACACAGGATGGGGAGTTCTTGTTGATGGCGAATATATCCGTGACGCCGGCCCGATCAACTCGCTCGATGTCCCGCGAAATGTGCAGCGTATTCAATTGGCTGATATGACGCTTCTACCTGGCTTGATTGAAGGCCACAGCCATTTATTGCTGCATCCTTACGACGAAACAGGATGGAATGATCAGGTCCTCAAAGAACCAGAAGCCTTGCGGGTAGCGCGGGCAACCAACCACGCGCGGGCAACATTGATGGCCGGTTTTACAACCGTCCGAGATCTCGGCTCAGAAGGCGCAGGATATGCCGATGTGGGTATTAAAAAAGCAATTGATCAGGGTATTATCGAAGGGCCAAGAATGCTTGTTGCCGGACGGGCCATTGTGGCAACGGGGAGCTACGGGCCAAAAGGGTTTAGCTATGACTTTGATATACCGCTGGGCGCAGAGCCGGCTGATGCCAATAATCTGATCCGTGTGGTGCGCGACCAAATAGGGCGAGGGGCTGATATCATCAAGGTATACGCAGATTATAGATGGGGACCCAATGGGGAGGCAATGCCCACCTTCTCAGAAGATGAATTAAGCCTGATTGTACAAACAGCCAACAGCAGCGGCCGGCCGGTTGTAGCGCATGCAGCGACTGCTGAAGGGATGCGTCGTGCTATATTAGCCGGCGTGGAGACCATCGAGCATGGAGATGGTGCTACCGATGAAGTGCTTGCCTTGATGAAAGAACACGGTGTGGCTTTCTGTTCAACACTGGGCGCCGTAGAAGCCATTTCCCGATACAATGGATGGAATGGCGAGGCCCCTGTGCCGGCGCGTATTGCAGTCAAGCACGATACGTTTAAGCGTACGCTGGCCGCCGGCGTGACTTTGTGCGCTGGAAGTGATGTAGGGGTGTTTGATCATGGAGATAACGCGTGGGAGCTTGAGCTCATGGTAGATTACGGCATGGAGCCTCTTGCGGTGTTGCGCGCTGCCACCAGCGTTAATGCACGGCTGTTTCACATGGCAGATAAAATAGGGCAGATCAAATCTGGTTTGTTAGCAGATTTGATTGCGGTACCTGGGAATCCGGTAGATGATATCTCTGCGCTTCGTTCTGTTGAGATGGTGATGAAAGGCGGCTGGATTTATAAGCAATCGGAATAGGAGATTTGAATACGCAGCATTTTACACAGCATTTTATGAGAAGTCCATTGAATACCAAACACCGAACAAGGAATCTCCATTTGGCAAGTGTTTCTCCAGTCATTCAGAATGCAAAACTTCGGGCACAAAGGTCGGTCGTTGTTTTGCGCACGTTTTTGGTGGTGTCATTCTTTGTTCTTA
>JBGCEN010000221.1:0-26789 GCA_045106435.1 Rhodothermales bacterium | reverse complement strand
ATATACAGCAGCGCACGCATCGTTGATTTTGCGCCATTTATATTGACCTTTTCCAACAAACGCTTGTTGAGCTGTAGATTATCATCCAGCTTCTGTTCTTGCGTTTTCCAGAGTTCTTTGAGTTGATCTAATTCGTTCATTGTTTTTGTAGATCAGTTGATACGTGCTGTTTCAGCGAGGATTTTATCCGGCTGATTTTTGTAGCAACGTTGGTTTTTGTAATGCCGAGGATGTTTGCGATTTCCTGGTAGCCGTGATCGTCCAGGTACAGGAGCATGAGCGCTTTGTCGAACTTCTTTAGTTTGTTGATGAAGGCGTACAGTAAATCAATCTTGTCCTGCGATGCATCCTGATGATCATCACCCGCATACTTGAGCGCCAGAACATCTTCCAGCAATTGTGAGTCAGCGGGTATGCGTTTGGCTTCCTTCCTGTAGTAAGAGATGGCCACGTTGAGAGCGATGCGGTACATCCAGGTTGACCACACACGCTTCTCGTCGTACGCATCAAAAGAACGCCAAAGCTGGATGATGATCTCCTGTGTTAGATCACTACGATCCTCCGCCGTGCGACAGTAAGAACGGGAGATCTTATACAAGATGTTTTTATGTTGATCGACCAGCGAAAGAAACAGCTGTTCTCGCGCCCGGTGTTGTTCAGATGGGAGGCGCATCTATTTCAACTCAATGTTTTGAACAAAAGACTGAATAGCTTCCATGGCCTGTTTACTGTGCCGGATACCGTTATGTGTTGCACCGTCGACGACAAGTACCTCACCTTCGCTGTTGGCTTCAACAGCCGGCGCATACGCTGCAGCTACAAAGGCCTCGTCTTCACTGCCTACAACAACCAGCAAAGGTTTGTTGATCGCCTGTAATCCTGCTTTGTAATCAGCCGGCGCCATGCTTGCATTGCTGCGGAAGGTGTATTGGGTCAACGGACTGCCCTCTGGCATATTCAAAAATAAGACAGGCAGCGCATCATAATCATGAACACCGATGGAGTTCATGATATAGATCCCGATGATGCGAGGCAGGTGAATCTTCATAAAGGGTTCTGTATCAGCTGAGGCCTCAGGCATCTCTTGTTGCAAGGTGGGCGCGTTATTGCCCAGCAGGGGAGCAAACATAACATACCCATCCACCTCAGGCGCATCGGTTTGCATCGCATAGCGTAACGAGATACCGCCACCCATTGAATGGCCGGCTAGCAAAATGGTCTGCTGAGGGTTTTCTTCGCGCAGAGAGCGAACGACATCCCCCAGATCCTCTGCATATTGATCAACATAGTCAACATCACCGGGCGAACCTTCAGACCGCCCGTGACCGCGCCAGTCGAGCGCAAACACTTCTGCCTGCGTGTGTTCTTGCAGCAGGCCGGCCATACGGTTGTACAAATACCCCGAGGAAGCAACACCATGCAGTACCAGGATGGTTGTGCTTGAGGATCCCTCAAACTGTTGTGCATGGAGCCGTTTGCCGTCCCGCATGGTGAAGGTATGCGGCGTGCTGCTATACACTTGCTCAAATCCCATATCCGCGATCTGCGTGGAGTCCACTGCAGGAGTTTCCAGAGATTTGTTGAAAGAGGGCGCCGGCTGCTCAATCATCGCAAGCGCTTGACTGTGCATCCCGCTGGAGTCAGGCAAAGCCTTCTCGCTGCTTTGGGCGTTGACGAAGTGGGAGAAGAGTAGAAGGATGAGTATGAGGAGAGACCGTAACATAATCTGTGCATGATAATAAGTGACTAAAGACACGAACTACATGGTTATTCGCAAACGCCGGCGAATAATCACAGATTGGGTGGTTTTTTCTTTTAATCGTCCTCACGACAAGGAATAGCAATTGCGCAGTGTAGTGATCACCTCACGGTGGTAGAAGGTATCAGGTTTTCTGAAAAAAGCTGCACCACATCTACGCCCCAAAGGGGCATTTTACCTAGAGCCCAGGATATTGTCCTGGGCGCGTATCATTTCCATCGCTGCCCGAGCCCTGAAGGGGCGTGCGAAGTTATTGGTATGCAATACCAGGGGCGATGCCCCTTTGGGGCGGTTAGCGTCTTTGTCCAAACAAAAAAACCCGCTCAAAAATGCCGATAAAGGCTATTTCAAGCAGGTTTCTAGTCGTACGCTTGAGAGGAGTCGAACCTCCGACCTCTGGAACCGGAATCCAACGCTCTATCCAACTGAGCTACAAGCGCATCTTTTGTCTGGCGAAGCCAAACAACCAGACACAAATGACAAATCCGGCTTCAAGTTCCTGCCGGCTTTAATAAACAGGAAAAACTTCGTATCTATACAGCGGTAGAAGAGGGGCGAGTTACTGTATGGTTGCGTTTTTGACTGGGGGAAGGTAAGACGGGAGGATGTTATTGATGTGTACCCTGTCTTTCCGTCTCGTTATGTAATTCTGCCTGCCAACAATACCTTAGCCTGACACCAAGACCTGCTGTTGATGGAAAACGAGACTGCACAAGATTTACCGCCGGCCTTTAGTACACCCCGGTTTGAAGAGCTGCCTGATCCCTGGGAGCCAGGTGGGGCGATTCCTTTAAATGGAGGGCTTGAGCGACAGAAATTCCCGCCTTGGCTGATGGCCCTGTTTGGCATTGTCATGGCGCTCATCCTGTTTCATTTTGTGGTGGGGCCCGTTGCTACGTTTGGACTGCTTATGCTGCAGGGCATCTCGCCGATGGAGTTGCTGAATTCGCTGGAAACGGTGATTGCAGAGAATGCACGGTCTTTACTCGTTGCCAATACGATAGGGCAGGTCTTTGCGCTTGCTGTGCCTATCCTGATTATCACTGCGTGGCATACCCGTAAGCGGTGGGCGTTTCTGCGCTTTCGGACGCCGGACTGGACACTCGTTGCTTTGTCTGTATTTGGCCTCGTCGGCCTTACACCCATCTCATGGTGGCTCGGAAGTTTAAATGCTGCGATTCCGTTTCCTGAATGGGTGAATATGCTCGAGGAGTCGCAAATTGAGTTGATTGAACAGGTACTGCAGCAAAACCTGGGGATTATCTTTAGTCTGGCTGTTATGGCGGTAACGCCGGCCATCTGCGAAGAAATTCTGTTCAGAGGGTATCTGCAACGGCAGTTCGAGCGCAGTATGGGCGTTTTCTGGGCGGTGGTGCTGATTGGTCTACTCTTTGGCTTTTTCCATCTCCGGTTCACGCAGGTGATTCCTTTATCGGTTATCGGGATGTATCTGGCCTATCTTACCTGGCGGTCGGGATCCATCTGGTTGGCGATCATCATCCACTTTTTGAACAATGCTTTTGCAGTTTGTTTGGGGATGTATATTGCTACCCGGGAAGACATCAGTCTGGATAGCCTTGAGCGCATGGAAGTCCCTGTGCCGGCGCTTCTATTTGCTGGTTTGATGCTGGCCGTGGTGCTGTACATGATGGAAAAGATCGCACGCGAGCGGATTGGGGAATATGCCGATTAAAATGCGACACAAAACGCAGACGCGTGGTTTGTGACACGTTTCGGGTTCAATGTTTAGCGTTGGGATGTGCAAAACTTGCACGACTGATCTTCGTTCAAGCAGGTGATACGGGATTAATACTTCGGAGAAGGCCGAATTAGCTATGGAAAATCGTTCATATGATAACTGGAAGACTGTTTTCAAAACGGGCCATGACTATGAAGCCGGCCTCGTCCGTGATCGCTTGCGCGATGCAGATATTCCTGCAGTGATCCTCAATAAGCGCGATCACGCCTACAACCTCACCCTGGGTGATATGGCCCAGATTAAAGTGATGGTGCCAGAGGAGCGTGAGAAAGAGGCAAGGGACCTGCTAAATGAAGCGCCCCTGTCTGATGCTGAACTGGAAGCAGCTGCGTTGGCAGCAAGTCCCTTTGATGATGACGATGATGATCCTGAGGAGTAGAGCTGTCTGGCCTGGTAGGCTTTGGGGGGAGAGAAAAATTGCAAATGCTAAATTGTACATTTTCAATTTTAAATTCGAGACATTATCCGATAGGATAAAGTCGAGCCGGGGTATCAGATAGAAAACCTATGAAGGGCGGTTTTTTATTGTTGCGCAGCTTATGTTAGGCAGCAACTTGTCCCGTAGCTTCCCCACCCTTTATGTCGAATCTGACCAAACGTTTACTTACTGCGCTAATTGGTATCCCCATAGTCGCCGTACTCACCTATTTGGGCGACTGGTGGTTTGTTGTGCTTGTCGCTGCATTGGTGCTTGATTCGCAGGTTGAGTTTTACAATATGGTGTCTCCCAGGGTATCGGGCCGGCATCTGGTGACGGGCCTTGCATTGGGGATTGTAATTGTTCTGAAGCAATACACCGGGTTAGACTTTCTCCCCATTGTTCTGCTGTTGCTGATCGGCCTGCTTGTACTGGATACCTTCGATACTGCGTCTGAAAAGAACTTTAACGGTTTTGCGTGGATGGCAACGGGGGTTGTTTACCCTGCGCTGTTGTTCTCTTTTGCAATAAATCTACGGCATGGATGGGGGGACGCGCTTACTCATCACGAAGGATTTTTGCTCATCGTGGGATTGTTGCTGATTGTTTGGGCAACAGATTCCATGGCGTATTTTACCGGAAGGGCCATCGGTAAAACCCCGCTTGCGCCGGCCATCTCTCCGAAAAAGACCTGGGAAGGTACAATTGGCGGATTTTTTGGCGCTGTCCTCGTGGCTATTTTGCTCAAGCTATACATGCTGCCTTTTCTGAGTTGGCAAGATGCGATCATTTGTGCACTAATTGGTGGCATTGGCGGCCAGATTGGAGATCTTGTTGAAAGCCGGCTGAAACGGATCTATGGTGTTAAGGACTCAGGAAAAATACTCCCTGGCCATGGAGGCGTGCTGGATCGAATTGACGGTCTTGTACTTGTAATACCCCTCTACTATCTGTATTTAGCCCATTTTGCAGCATTTGCGCAATAATCTGTAGATACGCCTGATTGTAGTTTTGGAGGACATGGAGATCGATTTCAATCACTAATTTGCCTCAGTCATTGGAACGATGCCCGAAAGGTCCTGTATAAACTTAAGCTGTTTAAACCGTAGGATATTCGACACTATTTAGCAGGAGGTAGGTACTTCGGATGGGTGTTTTTGTAAATACGAAACGATCTAAACATCGGCGATTTGATTACCAGCCGAGATTTCATAATCCTGAGAAAGATCAGAAGATGCGCGACCGGATACGGATTAAAAGCCGTGCCAGTCGCCGGCGGAGTCCGCTTGGTCTTATCTACGCGATGGTTTTGCTGACTTTCGCCGTGTTCTTATACCAAAGCTTTACGTGATAAAGGAGTGGTTAGTCGTTAGTTTTTAGTGGTTAGTACATTTTTATTGCGTTTTTATACTAACCACTAAAAACCAATAACTACCCACTTTCCGAAGGAACCCAACCCTGAAAACTTTCCCCAGTGTCCGAAGAACTAGAGCAATCAGCCGGCATAATCCAAACGATGCCCCTTTCGCTGGCAAACAAGATTGCGGCGGGAGAGGTGGTACAGCGTCCGGCTTCTGCAGCGAAGGAGTTGATTGAAAATGCGATTGACGCCGGCGCAACGGAGATTAAGCTGGTGCTTAAAGCAGCGGGCAGCGAACTGATCCAGGTGATCGATGATGGCTGCGGTATGTGTGAAGAGGATGCGTTGGCCTGTTTTGATCGCCATGCAACCAGTAAAATCAAATCTATAGACGATCTTGAATCAATCCGAACGCTTGGCTTCAGGGGAGAGGCATTAGCATCTATTGCTGCGGTCTCTCAGGTGGAGCTTAAAACGCGCCGGATGAATGATGAGATGGGGTTTTCTGTGCGGTTTGATGGAGGAACCTTGATCGAGCAAGAGCCTTGCGCTGCGCCGCCGGGAACGTCTATTGCCATTCGAAATCTGTTTTACAATGTGCCGGCGCGGCGGAGCTTTCTGAAATCGCCGGCTACCGAGTTCAAACATCTGGTTGAGACCTTCCAGTTTCTGGCGCTCTCACATCCCATCATTTCGTTCACGCTGTTGCACGACAATAATGAGGTGTACCATCTGCCGGCGACACAAACGGAAGATTTCTACGAAGCACTCAAAGCGCGCATTATTGCGTTGTTTGGCAAACAACTCGAAGGCCATTTACTTCTTGTAGAAGAAAAGACGAGTTATATTTCGGTTGCCGGATTTGTATCGAGTCCTGAGTTTTTTCGGAAAAGCCGAGGCGAACAGTTTTTGTTTGTAAACGAGCGCTACGTGAAAAATCGCTACCTGGAGCACGCGGTTCGTTCTGCTTACGAAGAGTTGCTGCCGGAAAACGCGTTTCCGTTTTTTACCCTTTTTCTGAGCATTGATCCAAGGCATGTTGATGTAAATGTGCATCCAACAAAAGCGGAAGTGAAGTTTGATGACGAGCGTGGGCTGTATGGGTTTATGCGGACCATCGTACGGAAAGGATTAGGTTCTGCAATCCTTTCACCGCAGTTGTCGATGGAAGATGCCATGATGCCGCCACAGATATCGATGGAATCGTCTACCACAACGACTTCGTGGACACCCGGTGATTCGTCAGGGACAATGGCTACGCCGCCGGCGCAGCGTGCTGCAGGTGGCGGCGGCTCATCCTGGGCTCGTCCGGGTGGTGGTGGGACTTTCAGTGGCATGTCGCCGGGCGATGTATCTGAAAGAATGTATGAGAATACAATGTTTGAGAATACAGAGCCGGCGCCTCAGGAGGCCATGCTGATTCCTTCTGGCTCGACCAGTTCGACCGAGGAGCGGCCAAGAGACAGCGATAAAGAAACGCTGCTTTGGCAGCTGCATGGGAAGTATATCCTTACCCAAATTCGCTCCGGTGTGATGATTATCGACCAAAATGCCGCACACGAACGGGTGCTGTACGAGAAGGCGATTCACAGTATGGAAAGCGGATTTGGTTTGTCTCAGCAATTACTCTTTCCTCATACAATAGAGTTTAATCCAGGTGAATACGCACTGATTCAAGAGCTGATGCCCAATATGCATGCGCTCGGTTTTGAGATCGAAATGTTTGGCGGTACGTCCGTTATTGTAAGAGGCGTTCCGAATGAAATCAGGGTAGGGGATGAGCGCACCATCCTTGAAGAGATACTCGAACAGTTCAAAACCAACCTCGACGGATTAAAATTGAAAGGCCGGGAGAATCTGGCCAAGAGTATGGCTCGACGAGGTGCTGTTCAAAGCGGTACGCAACTGGATATCAAAGAAATGCGCTCGCTTGTAGATCAGCTCTTTTTGTGTGATACACCCTATGCCTGCCCCTATGGCCGGCCAACGATCGTCAATATTGCAATCGAAGAACTCGACAAGCGGTTCGGAAAAAGCGAACCCAGATCTTGATCTGATCCGAACGCTCATACTGTAATGTGACAATATGAGTGATGATCATACTTGGAAGTCAAGTAAACCGCCAAATCATGTCATCCTGATCGGATGTCGACGATTTTCGTCGACGCAGGAAGGATCTTCGTGAAATGCTACGCTGAGGTTACCTGAACGATTCACTTCGCAAAGATCCTTCAATACGACCCGAATGATCGGATCTCCTATCAGGATGACACGAAGGAAAGTCTTTACTAAGGCAATCGCGGCATTTTATCAATGAACTTGTTACATAACACGCTCATGCTCAATCAGGTCCGCCACTATATCGACGCCCGGCAACTACTCTTTGCTGATGCTCCTGTTATCGTGGGTGTTAGTGGCGGCGTTGATTCCATGGTGCTTCTGCACATCTTGCAATCCTTGTCTTATTCTGTGATTTGTGCCCACGTAAATTATCGCATGCGTGATGCAGCATCTGATGGGGACGAAGCGTTTGTTAACGCCTATTGCCGTGAGGCCAAAATCCCATGCTTTGTACACCGGGTTACGGATGCTTTTCTGACAGAAGACACCAATGGATCATTTCAAGTAAGAGCACGAGAAGCGCGTTATGCCTTTTTCCAAGAGCTTGCTGAAGAGCAAAATGTAAAGACGGTAGCCGTTGCACACCATCTGGACGATCAGGCAGAGACCGTGTTAATGCACTTGATGCGAGGAAGTGGGATAGAGGGACTGTCTGGTATGCCGGCTGATCGCGTTTTAGATCATTCATCAGACATCAAGCTGATTCGACCGTTGTTGTCTTTGCCTCGATCTGAAATTCAGGATTATGCCATAGCAAATCATATTGACTGGAGAAAGGACGCTTCAAATAGCGATACCAAATACCATCGCAATAAAATCCGTCATGGTCTGCTTGATACAATCAGGAAAGATTTTGGCGCAGGCGCAGTGCAAAATATCGCACGCAGTGCCGGGTATCTGCGTGGATATGTAGATTCGAGTATCCAACCCGCACTGGAGCACAAGTTTGCTTCGATTGCTTTAGATAAAGAAGGGCTGGACATTGCAAGGCTTGGTGAAGAACATCCTGTTTGGCAGGAGCGGATTATCCTTGAAGCGTGCCGGCAATGGTACCCCGAGAGCCCGGTAACCCGGCATCATGCTCGGGCCATCAGACAATTGCTAACCGCTCAAGTGGGCCGGCGTTTGATTGTAGATGCTTTGACCGTGTGGCGAGATCGGAAGCAGTTGAAATTTGCGTCTTCCCCTGAAGAGGTTAATGAGTCCGCAGAGTATTTGCTTGTCGAAAACCAATCCGTTGCATTTTCTGATGCGACGCTACATGTGCAGGTAAGGAGTTATACAAAAGGAGAACTGCTGGAAAAAGGGCCGGCTATTCTTTGTGCTGATGCGTCGAAGGTACAATTTCCCCTGCGTTTGCGCCGCTGGCAACCAGGTGATGCCTTTGTACCGTTTGGTATGTCAGGCACTAAAAAGGTCAGCGATTATCTAACAGACATAAAAATAGGACCGGATAAAAGAAACGACATATGGGTGTTGCTGTCTGGGAATGAAGTCATATGGATCGTGGGATACCGCGCCGGCGACGCAATTAAAGTCACCCCAAAGACCACACAGATGTTGGTTTGCAGGATGGGTTACACGGAGTAAAAGTTATGGTCTCCACCTGTCTCTCCATCTTGTCGTTTCCTGTCAAGCCCTACAATAAACCGTTAAGAATCGCCGAAGATGAGCAGGGCAGTATGATTCATCTTCCGTAGGTATTAACTTCTAGGGCATCTCCACAACCAGGTTTCCCACTCAATTCAGTATCGATAGCAGCTATGGACGTGCAAGCAATACCAGCGACCTCTGAACGCACGGTGATGTGCCAGAACGAGCGTTTTCGATTGTTCTTGGATAAAGAAACGCTTCAGCGTCGAACGAGAGAGCTCGGGCAGCGAATTACAGCAGACTACGCCGGCAAAAAGCCCATCTTTATTGGTGTCTTGAACGGCGCATTTATGTTTATGGCTGATCTGCTGAGAGAGGTTGACCTGGATTGCGAAGTCGATTTTATGAAGCTCTCCTCGTATGGTGACGAAAAGGTATCCAGCGGAAACGTAGATGAACTGAAACGGATAGACGCAGACATTGAAGGGCGTCACGTGATCATCGTGGAAGATATTGTGGATACAGGGTTATCGATGGATTACATGCTGAAGCGTTTGGCGGAATTCAAGCCGGCTTCCATGCGCGTGGCCGTTCTTCTGCACAAATACGAAGCGACAAAAGCAAAACTTGAACTGGATTACATCGCCTTCAAAATCCCGAACCTGTTTGTTATAGGGTATGGCCTCGATTATGGCCAGCTAGCCCGTAACCTGGGCGAGATTTATATTCTCGACGAATCTCAGGATGCATGAGTTAAGCCGGCTTTTCTGTCCCTCATCCCTGTACAGGTAGTAATCCAGCGCAGATTTTTCTGTAACGATCCGACTCCTCCCGCCGTCATTCCTGCTTTCGCACATAGGCGTCAAGCAAATCGTTACACTTGCGATGAGAACAAGCTCTGCGTCCCTCATTAACCACATCCGTCATCTCTGCGAAGGCAGAGATCCAGTCTTTCCGGGCTATAATCGTTGGCTTTTCTGGATTATTGCATCAGTCGCTTCGCTCGTGTCCTGCCTGCGCAGGAATGACGATAGAAGTAGTTTGAACGTTCTTGACGCCTATGTGCCTGCGCAGGGAAGATGTAATAACGTGGCGGAGAGGGTATCGTGCAACTTGTCTCCTTGACGTAGCATTCCGATTTACATCATCCAGGCGCAGCGGGAATACACCTGTGCTCTCCGTTGTCTAGGTTGCATATCCGAGCCAATGTCCTTAATTGATTATATGCATCGGCCCGTCTCATTTGGCTAAATAAGTCACCGCTTTGTGTATAAAAAGATACATTTGTGTACTAGAGGATATACGAAGCATTGCGAAACTGAATGGCATACATAAATAAATTGCACAGTTTCGTAACAATACAGGCTAAAATGCCGTCATAAAATAAAGTTGATGCTGAAAACGTTGAATAACAAGAAATGGAACCTTGTTTGCAGACTATACCAGTAACTAGTAATTTAAAAGTGAGGACGTCATGTACTATCGAGTCGCAGATTTTCGTGTAAAAACCAATGCTGCATTAATATTAGCAACTGCAATGGCCTTATTGTCAGGCTTTGCCATTCTGCTAGGATAAGCGATTAATGTCAATATCTGCCCTTCAATGTTCACTATGAATTTGATGATGTCTTTTTGATATCCTCGTCATGACTCCCTGCAAGTCATATCCGACTTGCAGGCCCTCTCTTCCTGCCATCTAATCTCTTTTGAACGCTTTCCTGTATTACAGAGTTTTCGTATAGTTTTTTGGGTATTCTCCTTAATGTCCTGTGTACATTTCGATAAAACTGGTCGCATGATGCCCAGTTTTTTTGCGTTTAGGACGGGAGGATGAAGGAACGGTATGAAGATGGCAGCATTAACAAAAAATGCAAAGATCGCAGATTTAATAAAGGCTCGCACAACAAATCAGGAAAAAACTTATGCGTAGAAGAAAAATTGCCATGTTCGGGGTAGGAATTCTGATTGTTGGTGTAGTGCTGGGCATGCAAATAGGATCAGCGATTTCGAGCGATGACACCTATGAGTCGATGAAAAAGGTGGAGCAAGCGTTTGCCGTGATTAACAAGCGTTATGTCGATGATGTAGATCCAACTGCGTTAGCCGAAGAAGCCATTGATGGGATGCTTGACGAATTGGACCCGCATTCAATTTACATCAATGCAGAAAGAATGCGTGATGTTACAGAAAACTTCAATGCCTCATTTGAGGGCATTGGCATTTCTTACGAATTTGTTGAAGGTGGAGACGAAGGTGATACACTGGCTGTGCTCAATCCGTTACCCGGTGGCCCTAGCGAAACCGTTGGTTTGTGGTCTGGTGATCGTATCGTGGCAGTTGATGACTCTTCAGCCATTGGATTTACGCAAGTTGATGTTGAGCGAAAATTAAAAGGGGCCCGCGGGACAAAAGTTGATATTACAGTTGTTCGTCCAGGGTATGAAGCCCCGTTAGACTTCACAATCACACGGGATAAAATTCCTTTGCATACCCTGGATGTTGCCTACATGCTTGACAATCAGACGGGCTACATCAAGTTACAGCGTTTTGCACGTACGACGTATAATGAGTTTATGGAAGCGTCTCGTGAGCTCAAGAAAGAAGGGATGCAACGCATGGTGCTTGATTTGCGAAACAACACCGGCGGTTTTATGGACATGGCAGTGCGCATTAGCGATGAGTTTGTGTCTGGTGATAAAATTATTGTGTCTTCAAAAAGCCGGCATACTGATTTTAGCTACGAAAATCGCGCCCGTGTAAAAGGGCTGCTTGAAGATATGCCCGTGATTGTGCTCGTCAATGAACAATCGGCTTCGGCAAGTGAAATTGTTGCGGGCGCATTGCAAGATCACGACCGGGGGCTCATCGTTGGCCGGCGTACCTTTGGTAAAGGATTGGTTCAGAAACAATTCCCGTTTAAAGATGGCAGTGTGCTTCGCATGACCATATCTCGCTATTACACGCCATCAGGACGGTTTATACAAACCCCTTATAACGATGGAAATAAAGAAGATTATTACAAATCGAAGTTTGAAAAGCGTCAAGATGAGGTGTCGATGAATGCCGAAGATCTTCTTGGTCAAATTCCAGACTCATTAAAATATTTGACCAGCGCCGGCAGGACGGTCGTTGGTGGTGGTGGCATTCTTCCTGACTTTATAATTCGTAGAGATTCTATTTCTCTGTATGTTCAGGCCGTATTGGGCCAGCAGCACGACACAGAATTTGTTCGTAAATGGATAGACTCAAACAGTGATCAATTCCATAAGACGTGGTCAGAAAACAGGAGTGGATTTCTTTCCGATTTTCAGTTGAGCGATCAGGCAATGAACTCTTTTGACTCCTATTTAGAGGAGCAGGGGATTCATATAGTTGCTGATACAGAGGGATACGAATCGACAAAAGAAGAACGCTACTTCACCCGAAAAGAAGTAGATGAAGAGCGTGCATGGATGAAGAATTTACTGAAGGCACGCATCGCGTCGCGTATGTTTGACCCGGCAGCGTGGTACCCCGTGCGGCATGATTATGACGTGACGCTCAACCAGGCGATGGGGCTGTGGGGCTCTGCTGAACAGCTGTTGGCGATGGATGAATAAGTGATTTTTGAAGAGGTACTGAACTGATTTTTGTAAAATCAATGTGAAGTGGTTCTTTTATTTGACAAAAAACGATCAAATGTTGTTGAATTTTGAGAGGAAGTTTGAAGACAAAAAGATATTTTTGCCTCCTCCCGAAATGGGATTGTGACTGATCCGGGATACAGGGATTGGTAATTAAATATTTGATACAGTAAAGCCGGCGATCGGGGAATCAATCAAAATTGACCCTGAATCGCCGGCTTTTTTTGTATACGCCTTCCGGGTCAAATAAGCTAGATTTAGCATATATCTGTGTCAATTTGCCGGCTTTCTCGGGTTTTGATATTCGAAAGGATTTTATGGAAGGCACTGTAAATCAATAGCATCTCGTAAATATCTTTCTTAGCTTAGAGCAACTTAGTACTGGTGCAGTTGTCCATATTGCGTTGGATATCTGTAAGTCGAAATGACAGAAATAACACAGATTTGATGAATCCCTTTAGAATGGGGTGGACTTAGTGTGGAAATATCTGTTTATTACGGCCTAACTTGTACAGACCCACCAGGTTTTTGTTAGTTAGTACATATTATCACCATCAATAAACTTCTTTTACTGGAGGCTTGTGTCCATGCAGCTTTTTAACTTTCTAATGCTTCTTCCTCAGGAAGTAGAAGGCAATTTGATCAATGTGTTGGTAGAGAGATTTAATGAGGGGGGCGAGTATATGTGGCCTATTCTCATTGTTCTTATTATCGGCCTGGCAATTGCATTTGAACGTATTATCACGCTGAATCGTGCAGATATTAATACGCGTAAATTTATCCTAGACGTAAAACGCGCCCTCGAAGACGGTGGCGTTGCAGCAGCAGAAGAGGTTTGTGCTGCTACTCGTGGTCCTGTTGCATCTGTATTCCAGGCTGGATTGCTCCGCCAGGATGAAGGCATTGATGCAGTAGAAAAAGCAGTTATTTCTTACGGCTCAATTGAAATGAGCTTCCTTGAAAGAGGTCTTGTATGGCTCGCGCTTGCTATCTCACTGGCTCCGATGTTTGGATTCCTCGGAACAGTTATCGGGATGGTTGAGGCGTTTGATGCTATTGAGACCGCGGGTGATATCTCTCCGAGCCTTGTGGCCGGCGGTATCAAGGTTGCGCTCTTGACCACAGTATTTGGTCTGATCGTAGCTATTATCCTGCAGGTATTCTATAACTACGCAGTATCCAAGATCGATAGAATCGTTGTTGAGATGGAAGAAGCTTCTATCGAACTGATTGATTCATTGCTTCTGATGCAGGCTGGCAGACCCCTCACCGCGCCGGCGGCATCTGCGGATGGTAATTAAATTTCTCTAGGCTGGACACGGGGAGGAAGCTGCAGAGCTTCCTCCCGATAGCCCCAGCTCTTTGATCTTTTTCTCGTTCTAATTCTGGATCTGATATTATGGAATCAACAGTTGTACCATTTGCGATATGGGCTGTAGTAGTCCTGGTCGGCTTGGGTGTTCTAAGTATCTTGCTATTTGGCGTGCGTAGCCTGATGAATGGCAAGATCGACAAAATGAGTGTTTTGTTTATAGGGCTACCAGTTCTTCTGGTGGTTGTACTTGGCTTGGTCCGAGACAATTGGGCCGAAGCAGGTATCTTAACCACCGTTGTTATGATAGGTCTTGCCGTCGTAGCCATGTTCTGGACAAGTATTCAGGGTGTGTTTCGTTAAGCAATATGTGCTTAACATCACCGCTGATATATCATAGAAATTTTACTTAGAAGTCATGCCGATACTTAAAAAGAAGGAGCGTAGTGAAGCCGAGATTCCAACGGCATCTATGGCTGATATCGCTTTTCTGCTTCTCATCTTCTTCCTGGTAACCACTACGATTGACGTCGATACCGGGATTGGTATGGTTCTTCCTCCAAAACTCGAGGACGATGTTATTCCTCCGCCAGTTAAGGAAAGGAACATGCTTAAGATTCTCGTTAGCGAGACCGGGCAAGTACTGTTAGAAGATAAACCGTCCTCTGTAGACGCGATCAGAGATGAAGTTGTGACGCACGTTACCAATATGGGTGCTGATCCGAATTATTCTGAACGCCCTGGTGTTGCGGTAATCTCCATTAAAACATCTTCGCAAACCCCATATAATGCATATATTGGCGTACTTGACGAAGTATGGATGGGGTATTTCTCTATTTGGAATTCTGAGGCGCGTGCTAAAGGTGCTCTGGACTACAAAACGTATACAGATGCACTCGGAGATGCACCAAACGAAATCAGGAAGAAATTCCCAGCAGCTATTTCTATTGCAGAACCTGACGATTCTATTTAGTCAGGATTTCCAGGTTAGCCGCTGCTCGTCTCACAATTATTTACATAACATAACAACCTGATGTCACAGCATTTTAAAAAGAAAGCTGCAAAGTCAAGTGCTAATGATATACCGACCGCTTCTTTGCCGGATATCATCTTTATGCTCCTGATCTTTTTCATGGTAACCACTGTTCTTCGTGAAACTACTGTTCAGGTTCGGACGCAGTTACCTAAGGCAGAAGCGCTGACTAAAATCGAGCAAAAAAGACTCGTTTCCTACGTTTGGATTGGTCCCTTGAAATTGGGTGTAAACCAATTTGGGCCAACCTCGGTTCAGATTGATGATGCGCTTATCGAAGATATGGCTGTGATCCGGACGGTTATGTATCGGAAGTGGTCAGAACAGCCTAAGTTGATTGTGTCGCTTAGGGTGGATGAGACAGCGGAAATGGGTGTTGTTACCAACGTCCAGCAAGAACTTCGTGAAGCGGGAACATTGCGCATCAACTATTCTTCAAAACGCGACCTTGGAGATCAGTGACCGCACTGCCAAATTTTAATTTGTCAGAAAAAGCTCTGCCTTGGCAGGGCTTTTTTTGTTTATATAGAACTTGAGACATGAAGCATCGAATAACCCTTATTCCTGGGGACGGGATTGGACCTGAAGTTGTTAAAGCAACGCTTATAGCGCTTGACGGTACAGGCGTTGCGTTTGAATGGGAAGAATGCCTTGAAGTGGGGATTTCAGCTGTAGAAGCCGGCAAGCAGCCGCTGCCTGAAGAAGTACTCGTCTCAATCAGGAAAAACAAAATAGCTTTGAAGGGCCCTGTAACAACGCCCGTTGGCAAGGGGTTTAAAAGTGTAAATGTGCAATTGCGCCAGAAGCTTGATTTGCATGCAAATGTAAGACCTTCAAGTACGCTTCCTGGCGTTAAGACACGCTTTGAAGACGTGGACCTGATTATCTTCCGCGAAAACACAGAAGGGTTGTATTCTGGTATCGAGACCTTTGATGAAAGGCTCCAGATTGCTGACTCAACAGCCCGCATTACGCGTACAGGTTCAGAGCGTATTATTAAGACTGCCTTTGAATACGCACGTGCGAAAGGCAGAAAGATGGTTACGTTGGTTCACAAAGCGAACATTTTGAAGAAATCTTCAGGCATGTTTCTTTCCATCGGCCGCGAGATTGCAACATCATATCCAGATATTATTTTTAATGACCGGATTATAGATAACATGTGTATGCAAATGGTTACCGTACCTGAACGGTATGACTGTATTGTAACCACTAATCTTTTTGGAGACATCTTGAGCGATTTGGCTGCTGGCCTTGTTGGCGGCCTCGGCGTTGTTGCCGGCGCAAACATTGGCGATGACTACGCAGTATTTGAAGCGGTGCATGGAAGCGCGCCAGATATTGCGGGGCAAGGCAAAGCCAATCCAACCGCACTCATCTTGTCGGCTGAAATGTTATTACATCATATTGGTGAGCACGATGCTGCCGTTGCATTACGGAAAGGCCTGTACGATACACTCTCTGAAGGCAAGTACCTGACTGCTGACCTGGGAGGGAGAAGCTCTACCATCGAGTTTGCAAATCGTGTTGCCGAGAATGTGTCAAATTTAGTTGCATAAGGAGCTGTTGAGATTTGAGGTTTACAACGGTTTCTAAATAATCTCTACAAACAATTCGAATAAACCAGATCAATGATTCAGAGGATTCAATCGATTTATCTGCTGCTTGCAGGCCTTCTTTTTGGTGCAACAGTACTATTTCGAAATGTGCTCGCACAGGATACTAACACTTGGATATTGCCGGCTGTCATCGGCCTGAACATAGCTGTTGGTTTAGGGGCTTTGGTGAGCATAGGCTTTTATGGAGACCGGAAAAAGCAATTCAAGTTTGCATCGCTGCTTCAATATATGGCTATTGTGGCGCTATTGGCTGTGTTTGGTGCGCTTTACTTTACTGGTGCCCTGCAAGAGATTATGGGTAACATCGAGGTGATGGCAATGCTGGGCATGCCTGTCGTGGGGTATGTAATGATTCGACTGGCGAGCATGCGTGTGAAGAAGGATATAGAGCTGGTTCGCTCTATGGACAGGTTGAGGTAGGCCATGGGAAGTTATCGGTCTTGAGCGGTCAGAAATCAGGTACTTCTCACCCCTTTGCTGAAGACTTGTAGCTTTCATTGAAATTAATTGAGAAAACGCGCGTGCTGGAACAGACAAAAACTCCCACTTCGGCTTACTGGATTATCTTTGTTGGGTTGATAAGTATTTCGATCAGCCCCATTCTTGTTCGGTTAGCCGGCGATACGCCGGCCCTTTCTCTTGCCGCACTGAGAAATGTCATCGCAGTGCTCATACTTACTCCTTTAGCTATAAGAGACAAAAGCTGGTCTTTTTTTAAGCTGGAAAACAAGGTTAAGCTCCGTACTGTACTTGCCGGCATATTACTCGGCTTTCATTTCTATATGTTTTTTGAGGCCATCCAACGAACAACCGTTGCTAGTGCTTCTGTTTTTGTTTCTATAACCCCAATCTTCCTGGCCATCCTTGGCTACTTCTTTTTGAAGGAAAAACTCTCACGGCATGTATTAATTGCTATACTGGTCGCTGTGTGTGGTGGATTGCTGATTGCCTATGGGGATACCGCTAAAAACGTTGTCGCTAAAGACCCTGTGCTGGGTAACATACTGGCGCTTGGCGCTTGTCTGTTTGTGAGCATCTACCTGATTATAGGACGCATGACGCGGCAAAAGATGTCCTGGCTCGCCTATGTATACCCGATGTATGTTAGTAGTGCTTGCACCGTGCTTTTTTTGACCCTCGTCACAAACACGCCATTGTTTGGTTTTGAGACTGAAGTCTACCTGCTTTGTGGCGTTATGGCTATTGGGCCACATATACTTGGACACGGGTCGTTCAACTATGCGGTGAAGTATTTTTCTGCGACCTTTCTGGGACTGTTATCCCTTTCTGAACCGATTGGCGCGACGTTTATGGCATTTGTCCTTTTCGATGAACTGCCGGGTATGGTGTCAATCATCGGAATGGTGTTAACCCTGATAGGCGTCTGTATCGCTTTGTACCCCGGCTTGAAAAGGATTAGGGTCGAGCCTGAAAACCCTCTTTCCGAAGCTGCTTGAACATCTTTTTCCCTCGAAGGAAATAATCTAGTACAATACTGCCGTTATAAGAGGGGAGTGCGTTCTTGTCGATGTGTTGCGGACGGTCATTTTCATAAGCCTTGCTCATAACATGCGCATCTTTGTATGCTCTAAAAATGGCGCTGAACTCTTTAAACTGCCCTGTTAGCAGCGCGCGTAGCATAGCTACACCGTCTAGCATCGCACGTACCGCAAACCGCCGGCGCCAGATGGGAGGAGGGAGGTTTTTGTAAAGCATGATCAGGCTATTCCTGAAGTTATAGTATGTTTTCCTGGCATCTCCGTAAGGCAGTGAAGCGCCGCCGATATGATAAACGATGCTTTCCGGTACAACGCGAATGGCATAGCCGGCCCGTTTTAAACGCCAGCAAAGATCTATTTCCTCCATGTGCATGTAAAAGGACTCATCGAGATACCCAACTTTTTCCAATGCAGAGCGGCGAAACAGGACGGCTGCACCTGTGGCCCAGAAGATTTCCATGCCATCGTCATACTGGCCTTTGTCTTCTTCAAGCGTAAAGAAAAGCCGGCCTCTCGTAAAGGGATACCCGTACTTATCCATAAAACCGCCGGCTCCTCCTGCGTATTCGAATAAAGACCGGTTTGTATATTGTAAGAGTTTGGGCTGAACTGCAGCCACGGTTTCATCAGCGTCTAGCGCTGAAACCAAAGGGGTAAGCCACGCTTTTGTAACTTCAACGTCGTTGTTGAGCAATAAGATGTATTCACCCGAAGCATGAGGAATGGCTTCATTATTTCCTTTGCAGAATGCCCAGTTCTCAGGATGCCTTACGATCTTGATATCTGGATACGTATCTTCGATCCATGAGACAGAATCGTCTGAAGATGCATTGTCAGCTATAACAATTTCAAGATTTGCATACTCTGTTTCTACAACCGATGGCAAACATTTTTTGAGTAATGCGAGTCCATTCCAGTTGACGATAATGATGGATACCGATGTGGGCGTATTATTTTGCAATCTTGTGTCGAATTACTAGTACTCTGTCAGCGAAATAAATGAAGTATTGAGCAACATAAGGTACGATGAGTACGAGTGGTGCGAGGTGTACGAAAGAAGCTCAGTTTCCAATTTTGTACATCTCGTACTCTATGTGCTTTTCGTACTTTCCCTTGCATAAGTTCAATAACTTCGCTGACAAAGTACTAGTGGCAAATTATTTATAAGAGATAGGGTTAGATTTTCATCTGGAAAGCATCTTATACCCTTAAAACGGGTTCTTGTTGTTTGTTAATCGTGCTTAGCTTGAGTCATGAATGGTTGATCAAGGTCAAAAAACAGCGGCGCTTGCCTTACTCAAACAATATTGGGGCTACGATGATTTCAGGGCCGGCCAGTGGGACATTATAGACAATGTGCTGCAAAACCGCGATGTATTGGCCATCTTGCCCACAGGTGGCGGCAAGTCAATCTGTTATCAGATTCCCGCACTGATGTCAGAAGGGGTAACCCTGGTTATTTCTCCACTCATTGCATTGATGCAAGACCAGGTGCAACGGCTTGAGCAATTGGGCATCAAGGCCACATTTATAAACAGCACCCTGAAGCCGGGGCAGATTGATCAGCGATGGACAGATATCGAGCACGGACGGTTCAAGTTGGTGTATATAGCGCCGGAGAGATTAAAAAGTGAGATGTTTCAGGCCCGTGTTGAGCGGTTGAATATAGATCTTGTAGCCATTGATGAAGCACATTGTATTAGTGAATGGGGGTACGATTTCAGGCCGGCCTATCTGGAGATCGCTGAGATTCGTTCCATTCTTCCAGATGTACCTCTTGTTGCACTCACTGCAACCGCTACGCCACCGGTCAGAGATGACATTCTTGGTCATCTGGATCTCAAAAAGCCATACGTGCTTATTAATGGATTCAACCGGCCCAATTTGACGTGGTCTATCTTTCAAGTTGAAAATAAGCGCCGTAAAGTATCCGATGTGCTTCGAGGCGTGAAAGGGACGGGCATCATTTACGCCGCTACGCGCCATAGCGTAGAGCAGTGGCAGGAGTGGTTGCAGAGACAAGGAGAAACGGCCTCGGGCTACCACGGTGGCATGAGTGGGGCTGATAGGGAGTCAAGTGCCAAAGACTGGTTAAAGGGGAAAACGCGCGTAATGGTAGCCACAAATGCGTTTGGTATGGGGATCGATAAGCCAGATGTTCGCTTTGTGATACACGTAGATTTACCGGCAGCCCTGGAGTCGTATTACCAGGAAGCCGGAAGAGCTGGAAGAGATGGTGATAGAGCGCACGCAATTCTCTTGTATCGCGCCGGCGATGAAGAAACACAACAAGGGCTCATTAAAGAATCCCATCCTGATCAGGCTAAAATCCAACATATTTATGACCTCATTTGCCAGGAAGAACGGATTGCACTTGGTGATCAGCCGGAACAGCCGATTGTGATTCATCTGAAGGATATCGCTTATAAAACGCAAAGTGGTATCGGCGGAGTTCGGGTCGCAATTGATGAAATTGCAAAAGAGGAGTATTGGCATGTTGTACGCGGTAAACATCACGCTACGCAAGTTCGCTTTTTGCAAAGCGCCGGCTCCATTCGCGCATATATGCGGCAAGTAAAAAATGAAAAGGTTGTACGCTTTGTAGAGACCTTGCTTCGGACGGTACAAGCGGATGCTTTTGCAGACTGGTGGGAAATAGATCTGCGTATTCTGGAGCGGAAAATGAATTTGCCCAGGAATCGCATCCTTGATGGTTTTGCTTTTCTGAAAAGCCGCGAATTGATGACCTGGGTTCAGCCGGGCAGTCAGCAAAAGCTCATATTTGCAAGACCACGTGCAAAGAAACTGTCGTTAAATGCCGGCGCCCGCAAGCAAGCGAAAAAGAGAGCTGTTGTTCGGCTAAAAGATATGCTGCGGTATACGTTTTCGGTAACGTGCCGGCGACACTTTTTGCTCAAGTTTTTTGGCGAAAATAGCCCAGGAAACTGTGGTTCTTGCGACATTTGCCTGGGCCGGCATGAAGCCGTTGTAATAACGCCTGAGGATGAACCCTTGTTGAGGCAGATTCTAAAGTATATTCGGGATGATGTGCCAAGGGGGGGGTGGTTTGAAGAGCATACCGTGGGCAACCAAGTGCGGTTGCCGGGGCTCTTGTCGTGGCTCAACCAGGAAGCCTACATTGAATCTTTAAACCCGCTGGAAGATACGTACAGAATTACCGAGAAGGCCGGCTTATTGTTGAAAGACTGGGAGCCTTTGAGTGCGTCAGCTGATGATGAGGGCAAGTGATTACTTAGAACCTGTCTACGATCTGTGGCCGAGATTGCATTTGCAGCAATTTTTGTTCAAATCAAGACGCTTTTTGTGTTCGATGCAGCGCATCGGGCGCAAAAAGGAACGCAGATATGGGCAAAAAGGGCGCACAATGCACCTCGGAAATAGATCGTAGACAGGTTCTTAGGTGTTCTGACTACTAACACGCACGTTCAGTCATGTCATGCTGAGCAAAGCGAAGTGTCTTTACGAAGCGCAATCGTTAAAATTATCTCGGAATAACGTTTTAGACAGATCCTTCACTTCGTTCTGGATGGCAAATACAGTCGTAAGTCAGTAATCCTACTCGTTTTCGGGTAGAAAGCGCTCATCGCTTAACTCATCAAGCACTGTACTGTAAATTTTGTGGTAGATGTCAGGGTTTTCTTTGTAAAACGACATGTTATTTTCAAAGTCCTGCTGACTAATCCCGTAGTGTGCAAGAATAGAGTCCTGGTAACCAATCTGGTCTTCCTGAAAGAAGTCTGCCCGGGCTTCTGCCAGGTGAAGCTCAATCAGGACCTGAACCATGGTGCTGTCTGAGAGCGGAGGTAAGACATCGGACGTGTCTTGATTGCTGCAGGCGGATAACAAAAAGCAGATCAACAGAAACCCAACTTGCTGGAATATCTTCACACGAGGTTTTATCACAACGGTGCGCTTCTTTAAAACAGGGGACATCATATGTGGTAGCGTCTGAGATTGACCAGTGTTTCTACAACAATGACCTTAACAATTGCAGTGAAGGGGACAGCCAAAAGCAAGCCTACAACACCAAATAGTTTACCACCAATCAAAATGGCCAATAAAATTAACATCGGATGTAGTTCGACATTTCTGGCGAGAATGAGGGGCTGAAGCAAAGAATTGTCAATCATCTGGATTAAGGCAAACGCAACAACAATGCTGGGGATTGTATCAAATCCGCCTGTTGTGATGACTGAGGCGATAATCGCCAACAATCCGCCGGCGATGGGCCCGACATAGGGAATCATGTTTGCAAGGCCGGCGAGGGGGCCAATGAACATGAAAAAGTCTACATCAAGCCACCATAAAATCAGCGTAGAAAGCGAGCCGACAATGGATGCAACGAGGAATTGCCCTCTAAGATAATTGCCCAACTGAGCATCCATCTTTTGCAGTACATTGAGGGAAAACTCAAAATATTTGTTGGGTACAATATCGATAAATCCCTTTTTCATCGACCGGGCATCCTTGATGAAAAAGAACATCATAAAGGGAACGATGACCAGATTACCGGCAGTTGAAAGCACGTTTGGGAAATAGTTAATCGAATCACTGAGGAATTCGCTCAGGTTTGTTTGTAAACTCGATTTTAGATCAAGATCAACAATGCCCACACTGCTGAGCGGTCCTTCCAGCATTTGCTGCAGATCAGCAACCACCAGATCTATCTGCTCTATTAGCTGGCCTGTTTTCAGCATGCTCACCTGTTGAACTGCAATAGGTACCAGGAAGAAAGAGATGAATCCAATAATAAGCGAGCAAACCGCAAAAATCACGATCGTAGCAAGCGTCCGGCTCAGGCCATAAGATTCCAGTGACGTTGCGAAGGGGTCAAAAAGGTACGCAAGTAAAGAAGAAATAACGACCAGCTTCAGGATGTCTGAAAGCTGATACAGGAAAAAGAGCAGGCTAAAACCAAGCAGCAGAAATACAGCAACTTTTGCCCAGGAAGTATTCTGATACGTCGCGCTAGTTTCCATTCAAACTGCCCTGTTCTTCTTCTCCTGAGCCATTTGAAGCAGGGGAGAGCTCCGCTATTTTTTGATGCAGGCTGAGGACGTCATGGTCGAGTTGAATAACGCGCTGTCCCGTAATCTGGGAAAGCGGCAGAAGAACCTTATAGGCGAGTTTAGGATTGCGCTTGAATAGTCCTAGCAGGTCAGGCTGGCTGAGGCACAAAAGGGTACAGTCGTTTTTTGCGACTGCAGCTGCAGAGCGTGGCGTTTCATTGAGGAGGGCAATTTCACCAAAAAAATCGCCGGCGTGCAGTTCTGCGAGTTCATGTTTGGCCGGCATCTGAACGATGGCGATCATGCCAAACTGAATGATGTACATACCGATGCCGGGATCTCCCTGTTGGAAAATTGTTTCTCCCGCCTCGTAATATCTGCGATACATAATGCGATCGATGCTATCCAGTTCTCTGTTGGATAAGCTTGCAAAGATCTTGGTGTTCGCCAGAAGTGCGCGTGTGTCTTCTTTCGGACCGTTGCTCTTAAATAGATTTGCCCATAAACCGTGCATTAAGGGATTATTTTGTTAAGTTCATACTCAATGATGCCCTCGGCACCTGCTTTTTTTAACTCGGGTATGAGGTCGCGTACTTTACGTTCTTCGACCACAGTTTCAATCGCCACCCATTCTTCGCCAAAGGCAAGGGGAGCAACTGTAGGCATGCGTAGAGCGGGTAAACATGCCACAATATCATCGACGCTTTCTTTTCGTGCATTCATTTTCAGAACGACCCGGCCTTCTGCACGAATAGCGCCTTCCATCAGCATAGCAATTTTTTCAATCTTTTGCCGCTTCCATGGATCTGCCCAGGCATCTTTGTTAGCAATGAGCTGGGTATTAGACTCCATGAGGATCTCCACAATCTTTAGCTTATTTGCACGAAGCGAAGCACCTGTTTCAGTCACTTCCACGATTGCATCGACCAGCTCAGGGCATTTTACTTCAGTGGCTCCCCAAGAGAATTCCACGTCAGCTGTTACACCATGCTTGTCCAACCATTTCTGGGTAATGTTTACAACTTCGGTTGCTATACGTTTGCCTTCGAGGTCTTGTACAGAATGTATGGATCCGTTCTCCGGTGCTGCAAGCACCCAACGTACCGGGCGCATACTACTTTTGGAGTATATCAGATCTGCAACGGGTACAACGTCTGAGTTGGTTTCAATTACCCAGTCTTTACCTGTAATACCCACATCAAACACACCATCTTCAACGTAGCGTGCCATTTCCTGAGCGCGCACAAGCATGGCTGAAAGCTCTTCATCGTCGATAGAAGGGATGTACGAACGGTGTCCTACATTAAAATGGTAACTTGCGCGTGACAATAATTCGAATGTTGCTTCCTGGAGGCTCCCTTTGGGTAGCCCCAGGCGTAAAACTTGTTTTTCCTGTTTTGTAGAATCGAGGGTTGAAAGATTATTCTGAGTTTGCATGGTGGGCAAATTTATCTTGCAATTTTATTAGGAGGGCAAAGGGCAGTGGAATTGTATGTCCTACAATTCTTGAGCAATTTCTGCAGAAGCACCGCCGGCTTCTTCCTGAGATCTGAACGTATGCGCAATCACTTCCATTTGCCTCAGGAATTCTCGTTTCGGGAAATTAGGCGCGAAGATCATCCCATCTATTAAGTAGTTACGACCACTGTCTTCATCGTAAAATGCATAGGTTAAAAATGCACCGCCCATACCCATGGGTAAAACTCTGTCATCTTGTTCAACAACCATATGCCAGAGGCCGCGTGTTTCGAATCCGTAACGATCAAGGAAGTTGATATTCTCTGTTTGCAAGGCTCTTCTACGATCAATTTCAACGTAACCGTCGAGCGTACCCTGGAGATGATGCTTGGTGAGGGAGTCTCTTTTGGTATAGACCCACTCGGGAGAAAGATCACCGGGGTTGGCATCTTCTTCAAAATAGATAAAAAGGCTACGCCAGGTTTCTGTAGAAAGCACCCTGCGCATCCAGATGAAATTTGTGGTGTCAACGGCTACAAAATAATCATGCTGGGCGTTCACGGCGAAGCCATACTTTTCCAGCAACGCGTCCTCTATTTCAACCTGCCGGCCTTTTTTGAACATTTCAACTTCTGTTCGCTGCCGTGTGATGTCGTTGTATGCGTACAGCAAGTCTTCAGACTTGTCATGGATGGCAGATACAAGTTCTTCGGGGGAATCTGCCGTGAGATATACAACCATCTGATCTTTGCGCCACAGATTGGGGCGAGGAATAACAGCCGATTGCCCTGATTTAATCATTTCCCGCGCTTCAGGATCAAGTCTGCTGGCGATAAATTGGGCCACGGTTTTCGTGGTGTCATTTAACGGTGCAGCAAAAACGACGTTTTTCTGCTTCTTGATGGCTTCGAGTGCCTGTTGTGAAGTAAGGGCGGCCGGCTTAAGGACAAAGGCCGGCTCAGGCACAGGCAGCGTCTGAATATATCCGCCCAGTGTTTCTCTTAGTGCATCGCCAACCACGCCATTCCACTGACTGGAATCAATCACAACTGTTAGTATGCCTTCCGGGCCAATCGCTCGTGGCCGATAGTCGGAAGAGCCGCCACATCCTGATAGCAGGATCACAAGCATAAGGACAACAACAGAAAAGGGCCCTGAAATTGATTTATGTACCAATGCAGGAGATTTCATATAGGATTGCATAGGCGATTGTATGGGATTGGTGCTGCAAGAGGATAACGATAGTCGATTCATAAGAGCCTGTGTGGGGATTAAGCTGGAATATGACTGGCTTTGTTTCCGTATTTAAGCTGTTGAACAAAAGCGCTTAATTGCTCCAATCTGTCCTGATTGGAAAGTGATGCATCTTGCCAAAGTTTCTCGATCAGCTTGATAACAGCAGAGCCAACAATAAAACCATCGGTTTGTTGACTCAAACGCGTGGCATCTTCAAATGATTTAATTCCGAAGCCTACCATGAGTGGGTTATGCTGAACCAGGGATTTGGCTCTTTTTAAATAGCCAGAAACTTCGTCCATGCCATTGATAGCTGTACCCGTAAGTCCTGTCATAGATACAGCATAAACGAAAGCAGAGGCAAGTTCGTCCGTTTTAGTGATGCGTTCATCTGGTGTATTTGGCGCAATAAGGAAAACCAGGTCAAGGTTGTGGGCTTCAGCGGCTTCCTGAATGATTTCGCTTTCTTCGGGCGGAAGATCAGGAAGTATAAGCCCGTCTACCCCTGAAGAGTGCGCATCTCGGCAAAAGTTGCTTACACCGTAGCGGAATACTGGGTTTAAATACCCCATTAGCAAGAGTGGTGTGTCTCTATTTTTTCTAAACGCCTTTACAACAGAGAAGGCATCTTTCATGGTTGTGCCGTTCTTTAGCGCAACCTCACTGGATTGTTGAATGGGCAGTCCTTCCGCCAATGGATCACTGAAAGGCATGCCCAATTCGATGAAATCGGCGCCGGCGTCGTCTATTGCTTCCAGAATGGGCAGGGTTGCTTCACGCGTTGGAAAGCCGTTCGTGACAAAAATGCCCATGGCTTTTTCATCGCGCTGCTTCAAGGCTTCAAGGTGTGCTTTAATTCGGTTTTTCTTTACCACGGATTCCATGAACTTAAGTGTTAAACAACTGGCCCGAAATCGTGCCCATATCTTTATCGCCTCTTCCTGAGCAATTGATCACAACCACTGCTTC
>JBGCEN010000220.1:0-16042 GCA_045106435.1 Rhodothermales bacterium | reverse complement strand
CTGTACATCGACGAAGGCGTAACGCTGGCTGATCTAAAACAGATTCTGCACATGTTCGCGCGGGCCATCTTTGGTGAAGACGTGGTAACACGCTTTCGCCCGAGCTTCTTCCCGTTCACCGAGCCCAGTGCTGAGTTTGATGTGTGGATGCCCGATGCCAAACTGCCAGATGGTGGTCGTTGGCTTGAAATTCTCGGGTGCGGCATGGTTGACCCCAATGTATTGAAGGCAGTAGACGTTGATCCTGAGAAATACTCCGGGTATGCGTTTGGAATGGGCGTAGAGCGTATTGCCATGTTGCGGTATGGCATCGATGATCTGCGCATTTTCTATGAGAACGACATTCGCTTCCTGGAACAGTTTTAAGCAGTAAATCCGATGAAGGTTAGTTATAACTGGCTCAAAGATTATGTAGACCATGGGTTGTCGCCGGAAGATCTTGGCGATATGCTCACGATGAGTGGTCTTGAGGTCGAAGAAATTGAAACCGTCGGCGCTTCGCTTGAAGGCGTTGTGGTGGGTCGTGTGATGTCAGCCGGCCAGCACCCCAATGCAGATCGGCTTACGGTTTGTACGGTGGATGTGGGTGATGAAGAATTGCTCCATATCGTGTGCGGTGCGCCGAATGTTGCAGCCGGCCAGGTAGTCCCCGTCGCTACGGTAGGGACCAAGTTGATGCTTCCTGATCGTGATAACCCTGAAGAGAAGGTGGCCGTCAAGATCAAGAAGTCCAAAATTCGTGGTGAGTTGTCGCAGGGAATGATCTGCGCCGAAGATGAGTTGGGGATTTCTGACAATCATGCCGGCATCATGGTGCTGGAAGATGATACGCCGATTGGAAAAGCATTTGAGTCGTATCTGACCGACAAAGGCATTGCACTCAAAGATTTTGTGATTGACATTGCGATCACTCCCAATCGGCCCGATGCCATCAGTCATATCGGCGTATCAAGGGATGTGGCAGCGTTGTCGAAGAAATCTCTGTCCAGGCCGGCGGTCTCTTTACCAAAATCCGGTGGAGCAGCAGCAGATCAGATTGCTGTAACTATAGAAGCGCCCGATGCATGCCGGCGATATGTGGGCATGATCGTGCGCGACATCAAGATTCAGGAATCACCTGCGTGGTTGAAGCAGCGGTTAACTGCTATCGGTCTGCGTCCACGCAACAATGTGGTTGACATCACAAATTACGTGATGTTCGAATGTGGTCAGCCTTTGCACGCCTTTGATTATGATCAGGTGGCCGGCAATCAGATTGTTGTCCGATATAGCAAGAACAAGGAAAAGTTCACTACGCTGGATGATAAAGAGCGTGAGTTACCCGATAATACGCTGATGATATGTGATGGCGATCGTTCGGTAGCTATCGCTGGTGTAATGGGGGGGCAGAATTCGGAGGTGACCGATCAGACGGTTAATGTATTGATCGAAAGCGCCTACTTTGATCCTTCCACAATTCGCCGAACAGCCAAGGCCCTCGGGTTGCAAACAGATGCCTCGTATCGCTTTGAGCGCGGCGTAGACGCTGAAGGACAAGTCTGGGCTGCACGACGCACCGCAGAGTTGATCGCTGAGTTGGGTGGAGGTACAATTGTAGAAGGCATGGTAGATGCACATCCATCGCCTGTCAGCATGCCAACGGTAACCTTGCGGCACAAACGCGTAGGTCAGATTATCGGGCACGAAATTGCGGCATCTGAAATTGAGCGTTTGCTAAAAGCCATTGGTTTTGGTGTGACAACGGATGACGCCGGCGAAAAAACGTACCATTGCGAAGTGCCGACTTTCCGTCCTGATGTAGAACGGGAAATCGACGTTATTGAAGAAGTTGCCCGGCTGTACGGTTACAACAACATCCCTGAGCCAAAGCACACGGTTATCCCGAGCCGCACGCCGCATGAGATGCAAAATGGCATGCTGCGTAGAAAAGTGCGCAAGGTGCTGTCTGGATTGGGGTATCGGGAGACCTTCACCAATAGTATGGTGCGTAAAGAAGTTGCCGAGACCTTCAATCAGTCGTTCCTTTCCGGACAGGAAGGTGAGGTGGTTTATACCCTGAAGCCGATATCGCAAGAAATGGCGGCGCTGCGTCCGAGCATGTTGCCTGGATTGCTCACGGTTATGGCGTACAATCAGAACCACGGGCAGCGTATTTTGCGGTTCATGGAATTTGGTCACGTGTTTCATAAAGGTGAAAAAGCCGGCGCACTGATTGAAGGATATGCGGAGCAAACCGCATTGATCATGGTGATGAGCGGGCTGAAGCAAACTGCAAACTGGGATGGAGGTGCTGAATCAACAACTTTCCACAATCTGAAGGGAGAAATCATCGCAATGATGAAGGATCTTGGGATTCAGCATGTTTCTGGAGAAGCGCATTATGAAGGCAATTCGGTTACTGATTACTACCTGACGCTAATGCATCACGACAAGCGTTTGGGTGTTGTGGCCCGGTTGTCTGCAGAACAGCAGGAAGCCTATGGATTAAAGGAGCCTGTTTATTTCGCTGAAATAAATTGGGATGTGTTATTCAAGAAATCCAAGTCTAAAATTAAGCGCAAATACGCCGCAATTAGCCGTTTCCCTGCTGTAGACAGGGATTTAGCTGTTATTGTGAATCGTGATCAAGACGTGGGCGGGTTGAGTGAAGCCATCCAGAAAGCCGGCGGTAATTTACTGCAGGCTGTATCTGTGTTTGATGTATACAAAGGCGATCAAGTGGCTGATGACAAGAAAAGTGTGGCCTTTGGATTACGCTTCGGTGCACATCGAACGCTTAAGGATAAGGAGGTTGATGCGAAGGTTAAAGCGGTAATAAAGGCGCTAAATGATGGCTATGGTGCTGTACTTCGTCAATAGATTGTTATATTAAGTGGAAACAAGGAGTTAAGTCCTGTTGATTTCCTCTTGGTTTTTCCTTTTGCTTGTAGGCGTAAAGGAAAGCATTTGACCTCGGATTTGAAAGCATTCGTACATGGAAGCTGCTGAGAATAAAGATAAAGAACCAACGACACCCGAAGACAAGCCGGCGAAGGCCGCAGGTGGTGCTGTAGTTGATGCTACGCCATCATCAACCGGACTCAAGGGTACACGGTCGCTAAGAAAATTGCGTGACCGCGTTGAACGCGCGGCGAATGAATTAATCAGGCTTCGGGAAGAAAACGCTGCGCTGCAAGATCGCATCGAGGAATTGGAATCCACGCCTGCAAGCAACGGCAAAGACGCCGGCTTGCTCATGCTGGAAACAGATCCAGAAGCACTCAAGCGCAAGGTGGAAGGCTTTATTCAGTCTATAGACAACTATCTGGACAAAAAAGAACCTTCACAATAAGTCCCCCTTTCAAGACCACTGCATCAAATAAATGGAAAAGTCTATCAGTGTTCGCGTAATGGGACGCGATTACACGCTACGTGTAAACGAGGAAGATGAGGAAATGACGCGTAAAATCGCCTCATATGTCGACGACAAAATGATGGCGTTTCGGTCTGCCTTTCCCAAACAACCTGAAATTACCACCGCTGTGATTGCAGCGCTCGCTATCGCAGAAGAGCTTCACACGTCCAGAGAACGCCAGGACCGCATAATCGAAGACACAGATTCTGAGATTGACTCGCTGAGTGAAAAATTGTCCAGCGTACTGGGCATCACGGAAAATGGTAAGGCTGACGTAGAAGAAGCAGAGTAGGTGTTGTTGGGGAGAGTATGAGAGGAAAGGGCAATGATAAGAGCCCAGATCACCAGAAATCACTGATATTGTCATTTCAGGTTTTAGAAGGATTTTCTCAGTAGTCATCCGACTATTTCTTCCGGCATTCCTGCGCAGGCAGGACACGATCGAAGCGACTGATGCAATAATCCAGGAAAGCTGGCGATTTTAGCTACAAATGGGTGTTTGCCTTCGCACATAGGCGTTAAGGACGGGGTGCATGTTCAATAGAAATAAAAAGTTAGAAAGACTATTTCTGTGGCTATCCGGCTCCTTTTATCGTCATTCCTGCGAAGGCAGGAATCCAGTAAAGCCAGCGATTATGGCCCAGAAGACTGGATCTCTGCCTTCGCAGAGATGACGGATGGAGTTATTAAAGGCTACTGAGCTGATTCTCATCGCAATTGTAACAATTTCCTTGACGCCTATGCCTCTCTGCAGGAATCAAGAATAAGCAGAAAATGACACGCAGCCAATCGTATATCTGAACGCTCCATTCCTACAGATACAATTCCCATCCTTTTCTGAGTACTGAAAATCGATAATTGGAAACTTCTGCCAGTTCATAAAACTCTAGTCTTTCAGATATTCATGATTTCTTTTTTAAGGCAAACGTGGCGATTACCTTATCAATATTTACACTTCTTTGCTGATATACTGGTTTTTTTCGTTTTTTTTCGATTGTTTAGGTTCATCATGCCGGCTAGCAATCAATAATCCTGTAAAAAGGAGGCTGGAACTGCTTAGGTGTCGCAGGATATAAACGATACTTGCTCTGTAAAGAGTAAGTGTACTGGCCCGTTTTGCACGTATAAGAACTTTACAAATTACGTCTAATAGGGAGCCATATTCAAATCCTGACTACAGGCCACATTCTCGTTATGCGAGATTTTTCTGAGCAATCAGGAAGCCGTGGAAGAAGAAAGAATTTGAGCGGCGCCCATAATTGTATCGTGAAGAAGTTCTTCATATTTCCAACTCGGGTTGGTATTTGCTTTATAGCGATGCCCCGGTGTGGTCCGCTGAAATTGTGGAGCCCACCGGGGCATTTTTTATAGATAAAGGAAGGAAGCTATGGATCCAACTACGGTTGCCGTGGCAGTAGCTGCCCTGTTTATAGGTATAGTATTTACTCGATTTGTTCTTTCCCGTGATTCTCGAGACAAACTACAGCAAGCCCAGTTTGAATCTCAACGCTTACTCACCGAAGCTGAGATAGATAAGAGAAATCGCTTTGAACAACTAGAACGACTCGAATCGGATATAAAGGAGCGCGAAGAAGCGTTCGAACAGGAGAAGAAAGAAGCTAAACGGTTATTACGCCGCACGAAAGAAAAATTCGAGCAGCGACAGGAAAAGTTAACCCGCCGTGCCCAGCGATTGGCTGAACGTGAGAAAATCTCGTTTAAGGCCACTGATTTGCTGGATACCATCAGGAAAGAAGCCCGCCAGAGCCAGATTGAAGCGGAGCGACTTCGCCGGCGTTCTGTTTTGGTAAACGAGGAGATCAAGAAGGATCGCGAAGGCACCGAACTGCTGCAACAAGAAGCACGGGAAGCCTATGAGAAGGCGGATGCGAGCAAGGAGAAATTAAGTGCTATTCTGGACGATCAGCTCCGAAAACTGGAATCTATCACGGGGATGTCCTCTGAGGAGGCCAAGCAGGCCATGTTGGAGCAGTACCTCGAAGAAGTGAAGCTGGAAGCGGCTTCTATGGTTAAAGACATTCGGGACGAAGCCAAGCTGCAAGCCAACCGCGAAGCCCGGAAAATTATACTCACGGCCATCCAGCGCACAGCTGCTTCTCATGCGATTGAGAATACGGTGTCGGTCGTAAATATTCAGTCCGACGAAATGAAAGGCCGCATCATTGGCCGCGAAGGCAGGAATATTCGCGCTTTTGAGGCAACCACCGGCATTGAAGTTATCGTTGACGATACACCGGAAGCGGTAATTCTCTCTGGATTTGACCCAGTACGACGCGAAGTGGCGAGATTGTCATTAATCCAATTGGTTCAAGATGGGCGGATCCATCCTGCACGCATTGAGGAAGTGGTTGAGAAAGTTCGCGCAGAAATAGAAGATGAGCTGATTGAAATCGGAGAACGGACCGTTATCGATCTTAATCTACATGGCATGCATCCAGAGTTGATCCGGTTGATTGGCCGTATGCGATATCGTACCAGTTACGGTCAGAATTTGCTATCTCATTCGATTGAAACAGCACGCATCTCCTCTATGATGGCAGCTGAACTCAACCTGAATACAACGATGGCAACCCGCGCCGGCCTGTTGCATGATATTGGAAAAGTGGTCGAAGAAGAAATCGAACACCCACATGCAATCGTAGGCATGGAGCTTTGCAGAAAATTCAAAGAGCATGAAGATGTCTGCAATGCCGTTGGAGCCCACCATGATGAGATAGAAATGAATTGCATGATCGCGCCCATCGTTCAGGCGGCTGATGCAATTTCAGGTGCCCGCCCTGGTGCCCGGCGCGAGGCGCTGGAGTCCTATATCAAACGCCTGGAAAAACTGGAAGATTTGGCCCGCGCTTTCGATGGTGTAGAACGCGTCTATGCGATCCAGGCTGGACGTGAAATCCGTGTTTTAGTGAACCACGACGTGATTTCGGATGCTGCAGCTGAAACATTGGCTGTAGATATATCGAAAAAAATCCAGAACGAAATGCAGTACCCGGGACAGGTAAAAGTGACGGTGATTCGTGAAGTCCGATCTGTGTCATACGCCAAATAACAACGGACATCCCCCCGTTTGATATCATAAAAAGCCCCCCTGGTTTGCCGGCGAATTAAGCGGTGTCATTTCAGATTTTAACTAAAAGTTGAAATCTTGAAATTAAAAAGGATTACTCCTGTTCGCCTATCACCCCACCATTATCGTCGCCAAAGGTACCATGCCCCTGCAACGCGAGGATTATTAAAGTCTTCGATCTATTTCGTTCTATAAGAGTCCTGATTCCCCCATCTTGCAGGTCCGACCTGCTGTCCTCCAGCTCCCCGACGACTATAGCCCCCCAGAATGATCAACTGCAAGTTTTTACTCTAGGTGAGCTACATGCATCAACTAAAACGATTTCAATTCTATGCCTTTCTTTGCATAGTGATTGGGGTTATGCCACTGTCCGAAGTCAATGCTCAGATTACGTTTTCTGAAATTGGCATCGCAGCTGGTGTAGGTTCCGATTCTTACGACAGTTCTTCCAGGCATGGCCTGGGCGTGATCTGGATAGATTACGACAATGATGGTTTTCCTGACCTATTTGCAAGCAACGGCTCAGGAGACCCCGCACATCTTTATCACAATGAAGGCAACGGCACATTTACAAATGCTGATGCCCTGCTTCCTGCCATTGCAGGGGGAGAAATGACCAGCACCATGTTTGCTGATTATGACAATGATGGAGATCAGGATATTTACATTGCTTTAGGCTCCGGCGATCTTTTTTCACCTGATGGGGGCGTGAATATTCTGCTCCAGAACCAATGGGTTGAAAATGGAAACGCGATCAGTACGCCGCTCTTTATAGATGTGGCCGCTGCTGCTGGCGTAGACAACAAGCCGGCTGTGCCTTTTGGTACCAATCTCGGCTACAAAACCTACTCGGGCGGATGGTTGGATTATGATCGCGATGGCTGTGTTGACCTTTTTGTGGCCAACATGGTTTGGGATCAGGGTGGTGTTAATACCAATGCAAATCAGTTATACAAAAATAACTGTGACGGCACCTTTAACGACGTTACCCTTGCAAGCGGCGTAGACACAGGAGATAGCGACGATTTTCGTCCGACACTCGCATTTTTTGGCGGATTGTTAACGCCTGGCGATATGGATCCTGACCTCTACGTGGTTAACGTTCACGATGCCTCACCTTATCATCATGACCTGATTTATGAGAACAACGGAGATGGTACATTCACTGAATTTAGCGGCACCATGCCGACATTCGGTGATGACTCTGGTGCCGGTATGGGTACTGCTGTTGGCGATATAGATCTTGATGGAGATTGGGATATTTACATCACGGACCTGCCCGATGTACCTGTTGAGCCTGTTATGGAGGGCAATACACTATATCTGGGGCAACCAGATGGTACATGGAGCGAAAATGCAGGGCCGGCTGCCGGCGTTGCAAGTGGTCCTTCATGGGGCGCTAACTTCGCTGACCTGGATCTTGATGGATTTGAAGATCTGTTTGTTGGCACTATCGCGCCTGATACACAAATCAAAACGATCTTCCGAAATGACGGCGACGGCACATTTAGTGACGTTACCGCTGGTTCTGGTTTTGTTACTGGACACGAAGCACGCGGTACTGCTGCGGCTGACTTCGACCGCGACGGCGATATCGATATCGTTCAGGTCAACCTGAATGGTCGGATCAAGTTGTACGAAAACACAACGAGTACTTCTGACAACTGGTTACAGGTAGATCTTAATGCTACAGTAAGTAACCTGTCAGCGATTGGAACGCTCGTAGAAGCCACCATTGGTGGTGTTACACGCATGCGTCAGGTTAATGGCGGCGCAAGCGCGCACTCGCAGGATGACTTGGTTGTTCATTTTGGTGTTGGTTCAGCAACCAACGTTGACGAACTCAAAATTTCCTGGCCATCAGGCATCGTTCAAACGCTTACCAATGTTGGCGTGAACCAGATGATCGGTGTCACAGAGCAGTCCGTTGCTCCTGGAGATCTCTTTACAGATGTTTCTTCCTCAGCCGGCGTTTCCGTACTGCATGATGGTGGATCTTTGGAAGACATGGGTATGGGTTCAGGTGCGGCCTGGTTTGACTACGACAATGACGGTGACCAGGATCTGTACATGACAATGCGTACAGGCGCAAACCGCCTCTTCCAGAACAATAACGGTACCTTTACTGATGTAGCTGCTGCTGCTGGTGTGGCTGATGCCGGCCGGGATGGATCAGGTGTTGCAGTTGCTGACTACGACAATGATGGCGACAAAGATATCTATCTTGCCAATTCTGGCGCTGACGCTTTCTATGAAAACAATGGTGATGGTACCTTTACTGACATCACTACGGGCTCAGGCCTTGAAGTAAGCGGCAACCGTCGTGGTACTTCTGCCTCCTGGGGTGACTATGACAACGATGGTCTTGTTGATCTCTATGTTGCACACCATGAGCCGATGCAGGGTTCAGGTATTCCTGATGATGCTACTCAGGCACAGGATTACCTCTTCCATAACAATGGAGACGGTACGTTTACTGATGTATCTGCCGGCCTGTTGGGCGTTGGTCGTGAAGGCCACAGCTTTATTGGTAGCTGGACCGACTTCGACAATGATGGCGATCTTGACATATACAAAATCAATGACTGTCCATTCGAAAGCACCGATTCCATGCGCTTGTGGAGAAATGACGGCGGCACCGATGGTGTTTCTGACTGGACCTTCACACAGGTTGCTGAGACGTTCGATGCAGACTGGTGCCAGAATGGTATGGGAATCGCTGTAGGCGATTATGATCGTGATGGCGACATGGACTTCTTCTATTCAGACAATGGTTCTGATGGTTCTGTACCTGCGGGCGAAAAAGGCCGCGCCGGCACCGTACTGCTTCGTAATGATGGCAGTACGTTTTCTGAAGTGACCACTGCTGCAAATGTACATTCTCCAGCATGGTCATGGGGTGCAAACTTCTTTGACTATGATCTTGACGGATTCGAGGACTTGTATCTTGCCGCCGGTGAGATGAACAACGATGTAGACGTTGAGTCTGTATTGTGGCGGAATGACGGTGATGGGACGTTTACTAACACCTCTAGCGAAAGTGGTGGTTTGAATGACCCGCTGAGAACTCGTACAAGCGTGTACGGTGATTATGATGGAGACGGAGACCCAGACATGTTCCTCGTGAACTATGCCGGCAACTCCAAACTCTTCCGTAACGACAACAACAACTTCAATAACTGGGCAATCGTTGACCTCCAGGGTACAACCAGTAACCGTGATGGTATTGGCGCGCGTCTTGAGTTATTGATGTCTGATGGCAATACACAGACTGTCGAAACCAGAAGCGGCTCAAGCCTCGGTGGTGGAGATGATCTGGGAGCTTACTTCGGATTAGCAAACAACACAATCAGCAGCCTGACCATTACCTGGCCTTCAGGTACAGTTCAGGTTGTAAGTAATCTGGGTATCAACCAGCGGAGCCTCGTCATCGAAGATGGCGGAACAGGCGGCACGATGATCCTATCCGTTGATCCAACCAGTGTTGATTATGGTCAGCAGGAAGAAGGGACTTCTTCTGCGCCAACCCAGATCACACTGTCTAACGACGGTACGGACGCGCTTGATGTAACCGATGTGAGCATCAGTGGTGCAGACGCCGGCGACTTTAGCACGGACTTCTTCGGGCCTGTTACCATTCCAGGTGGCGGAACGAGCACGTTCAATGCAACCTTCAGCCCAAGCGCTTCAGCTGCTCCGCTTGCCGGATCAGTCATTTACCGCGTGAATGTTGGTGGAGATCTGAATGGCGACTGGGAAGAAGACAATGCCGGAAATCCTTCTGCGTATGTCAACGAGTCAGCTACAGTAATCCAGACGACAACGGCTACAATTGCGCTTGACGGCACGGTGCCGGCTGGCACACCAATGGAGCTGTTCCAGTCTTCTAGAACAGACGGTGCTAAAGCAGCGCCGGACATGGAATGGGACTTCCCGGTTACTTCCGGAGATGAACTGACCATTCGTCTGTTCTTCGCTGAAATTGTACGTTGCCAGGCTGGCGGCCACATCTTCGACGTGTCAATCGAAGGCACCACGGTGCTCGACGAATATGACGTCTTTGCTGATGTAGGTTGTGAGACAGGTACAATGAAAGAATTTGTTGTAACTGCTGGTGATGGTAATCTGGATATCGATTTTGCACTGGGTGGCAATAACCGCCCGCCTACAATTTCGGCGATTGAAATCGAATCAGAAAGTGGAACTGGTGGCAGCGACATCAGAGATGCACAGCTTGATATCACACACACCGGTACAAACCCATCGTTGAGCGTTGCCCTTACTGGCGAAGCAACAACGGGCACGGGTGGTGGCAACCAGGATCCTGTTGCGTCCTTCTCATCTTCAGTAGATGATCTGACAGCAACGATGACGGATGCCAGTACAGACAGTGATGGATTCATCGTACTTTGGGCGTGGGACTTCGGTGATGGAAATACTTCCAGCGACGAAAATCCAGTGCACACGTATGCTGCATACGGTACGTACACCGTGTCTCTGACAGTAACAGATGACATGGGTGCTACGGACAACACAAGCAGTAGCGTTACGCTGAATGATCCAAATGCCGGCGGTGCCTTCATCGAAGCTGACGGTATGGTTGTCATGGAAGCAGAAAACTTCCACACACAGATTGATCGCGGTGGTCAGACCTGGGTAGTAAACACGGCGAACGCTGGATTCAGTGGAGCCAGTGCAATGCTTTCAGATCCTGACAATGGCGTGGTTATCACAACCGACATCACAACCACAAGTCCGGAGCTCTCTTATGATCTGGATATCTCAACAACAGGTGATTACATCATCTGGGTGAGAATGTGGGCAGATGCTTCTGACGGTAATTCTGTCAATGCAGGTGTTGATGGTACGATTGATCCGCTTTCAAAAGGTATCCAGAGTCAAATTCTGGACCAGTGGATCTGGTTGAAACTTGCTCGTGGTGGCAATACACTGGAGCAAACGATTGGTACAGCCGGCGCGCATACATTCAATCTCTACATGCGTGAAGATGGTACCATCATCGACAAAATCGTGCTAACAACCGACGCTGGCTTCACGCCAACAGGCGAAGGTCCAGCTGAGAGTCCACAGACTTCTGCGCCAGTTTCTAAAGCCAATGGCGGAAGAGACATGCTGGCGATTGGTGAAGAAGCAGCTGAAGCTGAAGCTCTGCCAACGGAGTTTGCACTCAAAGCCAACTATCCGAATCCGTTTAACCCAACAACGACGATTAACTTCGACGTGCCGGAAGCATCAAATGTACGCCTCGAAGTGTACGACATGATGGGCCGCAGGGTAGCAACACTTGTAAATGGTCAGCTCGGCGCTGGTCGTTACGAGGCTATCTGGAATGCACAGAGCGATGCTGGGACAGCGGTAGCTAGTGGTGTATATCTCTACCGGATGCAGGCCGGCTCTTTTGAGTCTGTCCAGCGCATGGTATTGATGAAGTAAGTCGGGTAACCGATTGAATTTGATAAAGCATAATGGGTATCGCCGCCAAATGGCTTCGGTGCCCATTGTGCTTTAGTTCTTAGTGGTTAGTTTTTAGTGGTTAGTGAAAATGGTCAAACCCATAGATTCTAGCCATTAACCACTTAAAACTACAATTCCCCTCTATGCTTTAGTGCTTAGTTTTTGGTGGTTAGTTGTTAGTTAGTTGAAATAGTCAAATCGATAGATTCTAACCACTAACCACTAACCACTAACCACTAAAAACTACAATTCCCCTTCTTTCGATCTTCTGCAAGCAATTTCATCCAGGTAATTTTATGTTTCTAAACAAGCGGGCTCATTTGTACGCATTCTTATGTGTGCTGATTGGAGCGTTGCCCATACATAGTGCACTCGCACAAATTCAGGTTAACGAAGTAGCCGTATCAGCCGGCATCGGATCTGAAAATTACAATTCATCTTCTGCACACGGTCTTGGTGTGATATGGATTGATTACGATAATGATGGATTTCCAGACCTGTTTGCACCCAACGGTGCAAGTCTGCCTTCTCATTTATATCGCAACGAAGGCGATGGCACTTTCTCAAATCAAGATGTCTTACTACCGGGCGGACTCATTGGGGAGCCGACAGGAGCCATGTTTGCTGATTATGACAATGATGGCGATCAGGATATCTACATCACCGTAGCCAATGTTACGCCAGACGTAGCAGATGGAGGAGCCAATCACCTCTTGAAAAACCTTTGGGTTGAGAATGGCAATCAGACCATCTCGGGTCAGCCACTGTTTATTGATGTTGCGGCCGCCGCCGGCGTTGATAATCTTCCTTCTTCACCCTTCGGTGCGCTACCCGGCCGCGCCAGCTATACAGGCGCCTGGCTGGATTATGACCGAGACAGTTGCATCGACTTGTTTGTCGGCAACATGGACTGGGATGAAGCCGGCACAAGCTCAAACGCAAACCAACTCTACAAAAACAATTGTGATGGTACATTTACTGACGTAACTACACTTAGTGGTGTTGATACTGGAGATGCCAATGAAGACCGGCCAACACTCGCCTTTTTTGGCGGACTGCTAACACCGGGAGATATCGATCCGGATCTCTATGTTGTGAATGTACATGATGCATCACCTTTTCATCATGACCTGATCTATGAGAACAATGGAGACGGCACGTTTACCGAATTCAGCGCCACAATGCCAACTTTCGGTGATGATTCTGGCGCCGGCATGGGCACAGCAGTAGGTGACATTGATCTGGATGGAGATTGGGATATCTACATTACTGATTTGCTTGAACCACCCGTCGAACCAGTAAATGAAGGCAATACCCTGTATCTGGGGCAACCAGATGGGACGTGGAGCGAAAACGCAGGAATAACAGCCGGCGTTGATAGTGGCCCTTCATGGGGCGCTAATTTTGTTGATTTGGATCACGACGGATTTGAAGACTTGTTTGTCGGCACCATCGCACCAAACAACGCAGTGAAAACCATTTTCCACAACAATGGAGATGGTACATTTGACGATGTAACCGGAAGCGCCGGCTTCCCTATCGGATTCCCGGCACGTGGTACAGCAGTAGCAGATTATGACAGAGACGGCGATATGGATATCGTTCAGATAAACCTGAATGATCGCATCGTGCTTTTTGAAAATACGTCCCCTAATCAGGGGAATTGGCTTCAGATTAAACTGGAAGCTACTGTAAGTAACCGCTCTGCAATTGGTACGCTCGTAGAAGCAACAACCGGCAGCACCACACGGATGCGGCAGGTTAATGGTGGCGCAAGCGCGCACTCTCAGGATGAACTACTGGTTCACTTCGGATTGGCCGGCTCATCGACAGTAGATGAGTTGAAAATTTCCTGGCCTTCTGGCGAAGTACAAATTTTGCAAAACGTTGGCGTGAATCAGTTGATGACTGTCACTGAACCAGGAGTTACACCGGGCGGCACCATTTCTGTCTTGCCTTCAAGCGTTGATTTTGGTCAACAACAGGTAGGGACTTCATCTGCTCCGATGCAAATTACGCTGAGCAATGATGGCAATGATCCTTTGAACGTAACAGGTGTTTCTGTTAGTGGTGCAGATGCCAATGACTTTAGTCATGACTTTGGAGGATCAGTAATGATTCCAGGAGGTGGCACCAGCACATTTAACGCGACCTTCAGTCCAGCCGCTGCCGCTGCTCCATTGGCTGGTGACGTGATTTATCGCGTGAATGCCGGCGGCAGTTTAATCTCCGACTGGGAAGAAGACACGGATGCAAATCCTTCAAGTTATGTAAACGAATCAGCTACCGTAATTCAATCGACAACGTCTGCTATAACGCTAGATGCGACTGTACCTGCAGGCACGCCAATGGAATTATTCCAGACCATTCGGGTTGATGGATCTAAAGCCGCTCCGGTTATGGAGTGGGACTTTCCTGTTACAGCCGGCGATGAACTCACTGTGCGTCTCTTCTTTGCCGAGATTGCACGTTGTCAGACAGGCAGTCACGTATTTGACGTAGTGATTGAAGGCACGGAAGTACTCACGGCGTATGATCCTTTTGCTGAAGTGGGTTGCGATACCGGAACGATGAAAGAATTTATCGTTACCGCTGGTGATAGCAATCTGGACATCGATTTTCCACTCGCGGGAAATAACCGTCCTTCGCTTATCTCAGGTATTGAAATTACCTCTGAAAGCGGAACAGGTGGATCTGATATTCGCACTGCGCAACTAGACATCACGCACGAAGGATCTAATCCTACGCTGACCGTCTCACTAACGGGCGAAGCAACAACCGATGGTGGTGGTAATGTGTCGCCAACCGCAGCATTTACATTTGTTGCAACCGAGCTTGATGTGAACTTTACCGATGCCAGTACTGATAGTGATGGTTCTGTAGTATCATGGAGCTGGGATTTTGGAAATGGAGCAACTTCCACAGATCAGCATCCTGCTGTGACGTATGCAGCAGCAGGTACTTACACTGTAGAACTCACAGTAACAGATGATGAAGGAGCTACAGCTACAGCTTCACAAGCAGTCACTGTAACTACTGCTTCTGGCTCAGGTGCCTTCATCGAATCTGCCGGCATGGTAGTGATGGAAGCAGAGAATTTCCACACCCGTATTGACCGGAGCGATCACAGCTGGAGCGAGGACACAAACAACGCCGGCTTCAGTGGTGCCAGCGCCATGTTCTCAGGTCCTGATGATAACACAACCATTAACACGGATGTTGTTACAACAAGCCCTGAACTGAGCTACGATTTGGATATCTCCACCACAGGCGATTACATCCTGTGGGTGCGGATGTGGTCAACTGATAACAGTGGCAACTCTGTGCACATTGGTGTAGATGGCGCGATTGATACGCAGTCAAAAGGGGTCCAGTCGCAAGTTACAGGTGAGTGGATATGGTTGAATCTTGCCCGTGGATCGAATGTGCTTGAGCAGACCATTTCAACTGCTGGTGCGCATACATTCAATCTGTGGATGCGCGAAGATGGTACGCTTGTAGACAAGATCGTGTTGACTACAGATGCCGGCTTTGTCCCAACTGGTGAAGGCCCTGCTGAAAGTCCGCAAGCTGCCGGCCCGATTGCTGCTAACCCAGCAGAGGCTGGTAATGGACGGGATGTACTGGCGCTTGAAGCGGTGGTAGATTTACCTGAAGAGTTTGCACTCAAAGCCAATTACCCGAACCCATTTAATCCAACGACAACCATTCACTTTGATGTGCCAGAATCATCAAGTGTACGATTGGAAGTGTACGATATGATGGGACGGAGAGTAGCTACGCTTGTAAACGGACAGATGGGTGCAGGAAGGCATCAAACGTCCTGGAATGGCCGTAATGACGCCGGCGCAACCGTTGCAAGTGGTGTGTATCTGTACCGCATGCAAGCCGGCTCTTTTGAGTCTGTGCAGCGGATGGTGCTGATGAAGTAACAAACCCAATCATTCTGGAAAAGCGGTGCATCTATGTTATAGGTGCACCGCTTTTTTTATGCACGCAAGTTTTCAGTTGGAAAGGCGCATACTTTTGGCCCAGTCAAGCAGAGAATGTTGCTCTGGAAATATATTTGTACAGGAGCTTGTTTG
>JBGCEN010000219.1:0-10942 GCA_045106435.1 Rhodothermales bacterium | reverse complement strand
ATCAAGGATTTTTGATTTGTGATCTTCATCAGAGCTTATGAAACCAGCTAAAATACTTCTAAAATCATAACTCCTTGATCGATATTCTGAAATCATTTATAAAAAATACCTTCATTTATTTCGCTGACAGAGTACTAGTTTACCGCCCCTGCGTTCTTTAAATGGGCATGCTGCAAAATTTATCGCAAGATCGTTGATCTCTTCAAAAATCGTGGACAAAAAACCGTACTTTTGTAAACCACGTACATAAAGCGCGTTATAGGAATGGCCTCCTCAAAGCAAGTCTTACAACACCATGCTGATGTTGCCATTTTAGGCTCTGGCTTTGCCGGTAGTATCCTTGCGCTCGTATTAGACAAGATTGGACTAAAGGCGGTGATAGTGGACAAAGTGACCCATCCACGATTTGCCATTGGAGAATCCTCAACGCCTATCGGCAATATGATCCTCAGAGATCTGGCAGCGCGTTACAACCTCCCTCAACTTGCTCCCCTTACCACTTATGGAACGTGGAGAGCAACCTATCCGGACTTGATTAATGGGCGAAAACGAGGATTCAGCTACTTTCATCATAAGCCTGGCATACCCTTCAATCCCATGCCAGATCATGCCAATGAATTGCTCGTCACAGCCAGTACAGACAACGAGCGATGCGACACCCATTGGCTTCGGGCCGATGTTGATCATTTTTTGATCAAGGAGGTCAAAAACGCAAACATTCCTGTCTTCGAGAATACGCTGATTGAATCATTCCAGCAGCAGTCGACCAAATCATCCCCTAGTGAAAAAGGACCTACCTGGCGAATCAAAGGCAAGCAGCATCAGCAGCAAATTGATATTGAAGCAACATTCGTTGTAGACGCAACGGGCGCTGCCGGCCTCATCCCAAACCACCTGCATCTTCCGGATATCACGGCAGAACTGGAAACCAATTCTCATGCGATTTTCTCCCATTTTGAACAATTGCCGGCATGGCACGATGCATTTACCGCACTCGGAGTCAACACCAAAGATCATCCGTATTGTTGTGATGATGCAGCCGTGCATCATTGCATAGAAAATGGGTGGATGTGGACGCTCAGATTTATCGATGGTCGCGCAAGCGCCGGCTTTGTTTTGGACAGCAAACATCATCGGATGAACTATTCGGTCTCTCCCAGTGCTGCCTGGCAAACGCTTATAGCGCAATATCCGACGCTTGCACAGCTTTATTCCGGGGCAAAGCTCGCTAACACGCCGGGCAAGCTGTACCGTACGGGCCGGCTCCAGCGTTTATGGGCACAGGCAGCCGGAAATAACTGGGCCCTACTGCCTCACACAGCAGGATTTATAGATCCATTACACAGCACAGGCATCGCCCATTCCTTAAGCGGTATTGAGCGGTTGGCCCAACTTTTTGCGACACACTGGGGAAGTCCAAACCTGCCTGTTCATCTCGAAACGTATAGCAGCAAAATTGTTCGAGAACTTAGATGTATAGATTTGCTGGTAGCAGGCTGTTACCCGGGATTCACCCAATTTGAACTGCTTACATCTTACACCATGCTTTATTTCGCCGCGGCCATTACCTACGAAGAAAGGCGCATGGATGCATACAACACAGGCGCTGCATTCCACCACGATTTTCTCTGTGTTGATGAAGAACCGCTAACCACTGTGATCAAACAATCGTATGCTTCACTAAAAAAGATCACTGCAGCAACGCCTTCTGCGCGTGACATCGAACGATTCAGAGAAGATGTAAAGTTAGCTATTGCCCCCTACAATACCGCCGGCCTCTTCAACCCAAGAATCAACAACATGTATGAATACACAGCAGCTGATTTGTAGAGGGTTTAGGGTTTAGGGTTTAGGGTTTAGGGTTTAGGGTTTAGGGTTTAGGGTTTAGGGTTTAGGGTTTAGGGTTTAGGGAAATTTAATTTTTAGCTTTTGATTTTTAGCTTTTGACTTTTAGCTTTTGACTTTTGACTTTTGACTTTTAACTTCCCCAAGCCTGTCAGGAATCAACCGAACGCCTTCCTTAACAGCTCCAGACTTTTCGGGATTGCAATATCTCCATCTTCCGTGCCTTCAAATTCCAGAGACACGTAGCCTTGATAATTATGTTTGCGCATGATGCCGGCGATCCGGTCATAGTCCAGGTCGAGTGAGTACCACTTGCCGCCGCCGTAATAGGTTTTCGCCTGCATCAAAATGGCGCGGTCAGCCAGCATATCCAGCCGGTCGTAAGGATCTTCCAGAAAATTGCCCGTATCAAGCGTTACCTGAAGCCAAGGTGAATCGATTGCCTTAACAATTCGCTGAACCCCTTCTGCGGTACGCCCCAATCCCCAATGGTTCTCCAATCCTAATACCACACCACATTCTTTGGCTTTGGGAATACATTTACCAATGGCCTCAATGACCCATTCGAAGCCGTCTTCATCTGTATACCCCTCCAGCGCAGGCTCTATACCCTTGTTCGCCATCAAAGCATCAAACGACTCAGACGTGCCCCATCGGCCGGTATTGATGCGCATGGTTGGAATGCCCATCTTGTAGGCCAGCTCAATTTGATGAATCGTTTTATCAACATTTTCCTGCCGGCTTTTTTTATCGGGAGAGACAAAGCCCTGGTGTGTAGAGAAACCACACAAATCGAGACCCAGCGAAAACGCTCTGCGCTTAAGGTTTTGCAGATACCCATTTTCTTCCGAAGTCATCTGCACATGCAGAATCTCGACACCGTCAAATCCCATTGCTGCCGCCTGATCAATACAACGCTCAATGCTGTATTCCTCTTTAGGTCCATTAAATCGCCAAAAAGAATAGGTAGATACGCCAATACGCGTGCGACGTGCTTCCTTTGCCTTAACGGTTGCCGAAGCTTCCGCAACGCCAGACCAGGTGTTGCCAGTGACCGCCAGGGCGCCGGCTGCTGCCGCTTTTTTAAGAAACGTTCTACGTTGATTCGCCATGATATTTCTTCTTGATCGAGGACAATAGCTATCTAAGCTCGACTCTATTCAATGGGATAAAGTCTCGAATGTAAAATTGAAAATGTGAATTTTAGAATTTTACATTGTTTTGAGCTTGCGTTAAACGTTGAGATAAAATCTCAACAGTTTCTAAATATCGCACAATCAAGCGTGAATATCGAATAATGCGGCCATTTGATTATGTTTTCTTCGGGCAGAAGCACCATCAGCGGTCAATAAAAAAGCACTGTTCAACGTCAGTCTCCTTAAGTCTTCCGGCGGTTGTCCGATACAACGGGAGCAAACTATACCTTACCGTGAATAACCCCAATTTATAGTAGCAAATCATAGTAGATCATGGCACAACATCAGCTTTTACTTCTCGTTCTTACCGTTATGGTTGTAGGTGTATCCATGGTTATGGGCCTTGCCTCATATCAAGAAAATCAAAAGAAATTCGAGCGAGAGGCAGCCTATATGGCAATGGTTGATCTGGCCGGAAAAGCAATGGCCTATAGGCGTACCCCAGAATCTTTGAATGGAGGCACCAAGGCAAACGGTGTGGCTTCTTTTGAAGGGTTTACAATGGAAAAAGTTGGCGCCATTCTAAGAGAAGGAGATGGAGGCGGCTATGATTTACTTGCAAATGGATCATGTTTCACGGGCAATGCCAACTCAGATGGATCTCAATTCAGAGCTGCCTGGTATCCGAATGGCGATTGTGATTCGAGCAGCAACATTGTACTGAGAATGATTGTCAGTGGCTCAGAACCAGATGACATATCTATTGAAGACGGCGGATACGCCAATGAGTGGATAAACACGAAGTAAATGAGGCCTTGCAATAATCCATTGCTCCTCTTCACGTGCCAATGTAGCATCTCTTATTACCGAAAACGGGCCATTGAAAAATGATTTCTGATCAAGAGGCGTAACACAAAACAGGTAGGTACTTCTTATTATAGCAAGATCAATGCTCCCACAGGCAGTGATCAACTATAAGAAATCCTGCATACAGCAGGGACCTACACTGCAAAGCGCCTCCCATGAACAGATCAAAAGTAACTTTTTTCACCTTTCTGGCCGTATTTGGTGCTATTTTCCTTATTGGGGCGGTCGTTGCTCCATTCGCACTTCAATATGCAGAGGGCATCTATCTGGAGGTCCAATCGGAAGTTAACGAGCGGCACGCCAGTGCCATGGCCAATTTTGTGCGCAACAGGTTGAAAGCCGGCGTAGATCCAGAGGAGGTCATTAAAGAATTTCAGGAAGCCACAGCGGGTACTGAATTAGACAACGGTTATGTCTGCCTCATCAACCAGGAGGGTGTTTTATACCTAAGCCATCCGTTGCCCGAGTTTACAGGTATGCCCGTAAAACCCATGGCCTTGTTCGACCCTGGTTTCACCGGGGAAGGGCAATCGGTTTGGCGTGAGCATTTAGCGCGGGGAGAAAGCAACAGCGGTCTCTTGCACATTGGCGAGAACATGCCCGTGGAAGTTGTGCATTTTGATGCGCTGAAAGACATCAACTGGACCATATCATCACACGAGAATACCGCACAGATTCAGAGCCAGGTAAAACGGGTTCGATCTACGCTTACTATTGCCTCAGTACTCTTTGGTTTGCTCATCGGCATTCCAGCCACGCTGGCTGCGCGTCGCGTTAATGGTCACTATGAACAACAGCAGCAACGTCAGTTTGAATTGGAGCAACAACTCCTAAAGACGGAGCACGATCGCAAGGAAAAAGAGCTACAAGAAGCGCGCGCACTTCAACTGTCTATGTTGCCAGCATCAGCGCCCGAATTATCCACTGCCGATGTAGCCTTCTACATGAACCCAGCTACGGAAGTGGGGGGTGATTACTACGATTACCATGTTTCAGATGAAGGAAATATTACCATTGCTATCGGAGACGCAACCGGCCACGGCCTGCAAGCAAACACCCTGGTTACGGCCACAAAGAGCCTTTTTGCCAGTCTTGGCGCTGATGCAGATCTGGTGGAGATTATGGCAAAGTCATCTCAAACCTTGAAACGCATTGGGCTCCCAAAATTATATATGGCATTTGCGCTTGCCCGGATCACGAAAAAGACCCTTGAAGTGGTAGGCGCTGGTATGCCGGCCGCTCTTTTGTATCGCGCTGCCACCAATGAAGTAGAAAGCATTCCACTTAAGGGCATGCCACTCGGCGGGTTTGCAAACTTTTCTTATCAAAAAAGTACGCATAAACTCGCATCAGGCGATACGCTTTTGCTGATGAGCGATGGTTTCCCTGAGCAATTTGATGCCAACCGTGCAATGCGCGGCTATGATTTTGCTAAAGATTTGTTGTTTAAAATCTGCCCCACGTCACCTGATTCCATCATCTCTACTTTTACCTCATCTCTAAACGACTGGCGTGCCGGAGAACCCCAAACCGATGACGTAACTTTTGTGGTGTATCAGGTTAAGTAGACAGTTTTCAGTGATCTGTTGTAAGAATACGTGATTGGGCAAAGCGAGAACACTGCTAGCTGAAAACCGGTCTCGAAAACTGACATCTGCCCACTTGTTACCCAATTTCTTGTTCGATGTTAAACTTTTGTAATACTCGTTAACCCCATGTGAGGTACGCGGTGTCCCGGTAAGGTAGATTATCCTTGAACTCAGCAGATCGTGCGTTTCGTAAAACCATGACGCTGCATTAAACGACAACAAGTTTAAGGAGATAAATTATGGCAACGGCTACCTTGATATCTCAGATCAGCAGGATTAAGAAATTACATGGTCCTGCCAGAGACAAAGCGATTCTCCAAGGCGATAAGAATGCCTTTGAACAGCTGGTAAACGAAGAAAGTCCACGTCTTTACAGGATGATCTATCAAATCATTAGTGATGAAGACGAAGCCCGAAGTGTTTTGCAAGAAACGTTTTTGCAGAGCTACACACGACTGAATACCTTTCGAGGAGACGCGAAACTCACAACCTGGATTTACTCCATCGGTTTAAATCTGGCTAGAGCAGCAAGGAGAAAATCAGCCAGAATCCGTGTCCTTGAGCATAATGAGTTCGAAGCATTACGCCCTGAATTTACACGTGGGAATTATGCAAAGAACATCAAGGAGTGGGATGCTGAATACCGGCTTGAAAAAAGCGAACGAAAGAAATTACTGCACGAAGCCATACAGCGATTGCCCGCACAACACCGTACCATTGTAAATCTAAAAGATATCAATGGATGGGCTACGGAAGATGTAGCGCGTGTGTTAAATATCAGCAACGGGGCTGTACGTGTGCGCTTGCACAGAGCCAGACAAGCTTTACGCGCACTCCTTGCACCATATTTCTCAGGTGCTCTGGTTTCATAGGGAGTATTATGAACGCTTATAACAACCTTAATTCAATCTGGTACTTTGACAAGTTGCGCTGACATGCAGGAATCGAAGGAGAGATGGGAAGACAGGCGGCGTATGATATTCTTCTTCCCGTCTTACCTTCTTCCTTTCAAAACTGATACAGCGCGATAAACTTGTTAGTCTAGCAGTACTTGACCAACAAGACCAGAATCCTGTATTTATTTGATTTACATTTAGAAACTGTTGAGATTTAATCTTCACATTGAGTGAGCTCGACTTTGTCCAATAAGAAACTGTCAAAGCCTCTTTTTAGCGCCACCAAGGTCTTTTTCGATTATTTATACGTCTCGTTTACCACAGACATGGATAAATTAAACGGCGAAGTCTCAAAAGGTAGGTCTAACATCGAGATAGCGCTTAAAAACCCTTCAAAATTGGACATTCCTTGATCGGTGTTCGATATTCGAGACTTTGTCCAAAAGGACAAAGTCGAGCTAAGAATTGCGTAGTAAATACCAAAAAATCATCAAATGAAATTAACATTAATCGTCGCCCTGTTGTCCCTGTTGCCGGCCTCGCTGCTCTCAGGTTGTATCGGCACCGATTTCCTGGAAGAAGCCGCAGAGTTTGCTGACCCCAGAATAGAAATATCACCAGAAGTGTCTGCCGTTGAAATTGGAGCAGCTGTTAATTTCCAGGCAACATATTTCGATAGCACAGAAGCGCCTGTATCAACCAGCTTTCAATGGGAGAGCTCAAACCTGAATATTGCTGAGGTTGATGAGAATGGCGATGTCACAGGGCTTGCTTCTGGCCAGGTGAGAATCACCGCGTCCGCCTTTGGCATTTCAAGTGAGCAAGCATTGCTGTCTGTGGTCAGCGACCCCAATGAGGTAGCATTTATTGATGTCGCGCCCAAAGACACATCCGTCATTGTTACACGGACCATGCAGTTCTCGGCAACAACGCTTAACGCTTCGATGACCTTGGTGGAAGGCCAGCCGATTACATGGCGCACAAGCGATGACGCATTGGCGACAATAACCGACGAAGGACTTGTAAGAACCATCGAACCCGGCGTGGTACAAATTATTGCTGCCTCGGATGGCATCGAAAGCACGCCAATCAACCTGGAGATCTTTGCTGCCAGCAGGACGGGTACGTTTCGCGCAGCACCCGGCACTTCATATACGGTGCAAGGACAAGCCTTTCTGGAGCAAATTCCCGGTGGCAGCCTCCAACTACGGTTTGCAGAAAACTTCCAGAGCAGCAATGGACCTGACCTGAACGTGTACTTGTCAACTGCCAACCAGATTAATTCCGCCAGTGTCAAACTTGGTCGATTACAATCTACCCGAGGTGAACAAATTTATGAAGTCCCGGCCTTCGTGGAAATGAATGATTTCGACCATATCATCATTCATTGCCTGCCATTTAACGTGACGTTCGGATCAGCACCACTAGGTTGATCAGCTACCAGCAACGGCAAAGCGTCTTTATTGACGCATTCTCTGAGACTTTTAGATTTTGAATAGATCCTATGTTTATCCGAATATTTACATACCTGCTTATTTTGGCTGCATCGCTAACATTTGTCCCAGATGCACAATGCGGACCCTGGCCACAAAAAAGAAAGTCGGCATTCTATAAACTTGGTTTTGGCTTTATGCAAGCCAATCGGTTTTACGAACCAGACGGTCGAATCATTACGATTCCTACGTTGGCAGACTACACCTTCAGCTTTTACGGGGAATACGGCTTCACAGATCGACTCACTGCGGTCGCTTACATTCCGTTTATACAGCGCCTTACCCTAAACAGACAGGTAGGAACAGACACCGGCTTCGAGTTTTTCCCAGGGGCTGAGCAAACCGGGCTGGCAGATTTTGACATCGGCGCGCGCTTTGGTCTCTTACAAAAAGGCAACACGGTGGTTAGTGCTTCTTTAATGCTCGGTATACCTACAGGCAATACAACGCAACCGAATGGACTGTATACAGGAGACGGCGAATTTAATCAGCATATCTCCCTCGGTGTTGGCCATTCATTCTACCCCGCGCCGGCTTATGTGGCGGTCGAAGCCGGCTTCAACAACAGATCCAGCGGATTCTCAGATGAATTCAAATTCTCCGCAGAAGCAGGCTATACAATCGGTCAAAAACTCACAGCTATTGCGCGACTGAGAGGCCTTGAGCCGTTGCGCAATGGGGATGATTCTATCACAGGTGGCACCGGCGGGCTCTACGCCAACAACCAGCGATACATTGCCTATGGCGCAGAACTGGCCTACATGCTCACACCCAAACTAGGCGCTTCTTTTTCAATAGAGGGTGCTACGCGCGGCCAGAATATTCTATCCGCACCTGCTTACCAGACGGGGCTTTTTCTAGATTTATAGGGCAGTTTTCAGTTGTTATTACTGAGAACTGACATCTACAAATGCGTCAACTCGTCGTATCCATTGATAACGTGATGGGCGCCGGCATCCTTGAGCGCGTCTGCATCAAAAGAAGTGGTTATCCCAACAACGGTACATCCTGCAGCAGCGGCAGACCGAACGCCATTAAACGAATCTTCGATCACAAAGCAATCAGCCGGCGACAATTGGAGTTGTTCAGTTGTCACGCGATAGGGTTCAGGGTCAGGCTTGGGGTTTGTAATATCGTTTGAGGTAATGACTACTTCAAAAAATCGATGCAGGTTAAACTTGGAAAACGCCAGTTCTTTATTTCTCCGAGAAGCTGATGTGGTAAGCGCTAAACGATAGGAATCCGAAATGCGATTGATAAACGAAATGACGCCGGCGATTGGTTGCAACTCATCAAGCAGAGAAGCATAGGTCAGTCGTTTCTGCCGAAGCAACTCATCCACTTCCACATCCAGATTATTTTCCTTTACCAGGTGCTCCAGTATTGTCCGATCAGTGCTGCCTTTGAAGTCAACAAAAACGGCCTCATCAATAACAAAATCATGCTGTGCCATGACCAATTGACTGGAACGCTCATGTAATGGCTCTGAATCGATAACCACACCGTCCATGTCGAAGATAATGGCTTTTTTTTGTTTCAGGGATGATAGTGGCATGGAGTGGTTAGTGGTTAGTGGTTAGTGGTTAGTGGTTAGTGGTTAGTCAATGTCATTAAGTTAAGGGATTGACTTGTAGTTTTTGGGATACCTTAGCCGACTAACACGTTTTTTTCGAGGATTAGATCGGTTGGGTCTAATCGGCTCAATCGTCTTGGTCATGTGGTGCCATAATATACGTAAGAGTTTGAGCGGATTGGCTGCTGTAAACAACTTCACAATCGTCATTTTGAGTTGCCCATACAGGTGGGTCATATTGACCTTGTAGGTATATTTTTTATGCGCACTCTGCTCCTGAACCTCATGCTGGGCCGGTTGGGCCAATATGGCGGCAAGGTTTTTGGCAAAGAACGTCGCATGGAAGTCCTGACGGACGGATTCGACGCTTTCGCCACTCCAGTTTTCGATTTCCAATCGGGACTTCATCGCTTTGTAATCTTCTTCGATGGGCCATCGCTGGATATAAAGTTCTTTGAATAACTCATAGGGATAACGCGCTTGATCCAGGAGCGAAGTAGCCAATACCTCAGTCTGACCATTGGATAGCTCGATGCGCAGTAACCGTACGGGAATGGGTGCCTGAGAGAGCCCGCGTTCCTTGCATGCCTTCTTTGCAGAATAGGCTGGTTCGATCTCGACGATCTGTTCACGTAATCCACTGACCAGGAATCGCTTGACCACCTTCCATTCCTGCAAAGACATCCGGCTACAGAAATGAGCACCTGTACCTCTAATAGCCGAAAAAAGCCAAAACGCGGGGTATCCCCGGTCCAGAAGTACCAGGTCGTTCGCTCTGAGATGGACCAGATGCTCGTTGGCCAAATCGCGTTCGCCGCGATCTTTAGGGGCTATCCGGGCATCGACGCTAATCTTGTTGAGTACGTCAAATAGCTGGGAAATACGTGCCTTCGGACACCTACCACCTGCTTGCGGATGCCAGTAGCCAAAATGGCCTCCAATCGCCTCATTATTAGGTAGCGTAGCCATCGTACCATCAATGGCTAGCAGGCGGAAACTATGCCAGGTGTCGGGGGCAAAATGGTTATAGAAATAGCTAACCTGATCGTCGTTCAATTCAATGAACGCTGTGTGTTTGAACTTCTTGCGTGCCTGTGAGAAAGCACTCTTGGTCACCTGGCGTCCCTCGCCCGAGGCGAAAGCCTTGAAGAAGGCATCTAGTTCAGTTTGCAGAGGATGCTTAAGCATATTAATCAAAAAAAATAAGCACGGGAAAGCTCAAGCATCGCTTGCGCGTAAAGAACCTGGCTTCACAGCGATGGCGTTCTTTAAAATCTTCCGAGAATACTTTGCTTCCCAACTGGGTCAACAGACCGCAATATTGATCAACAACAAAAGATTCCATAAAGACCTTTTGGGTTTTAATGATAAATACTGAGCTTCAAAGATCGCCTTTTTGTAGCTCATTTTCCCTTAACTTAATGACATTGAGTGGTTAGTGGTTAGTAAAGAAAAAAAGAGAACTAACCACTAATAACCAACCACTAACCACTCTGAAACAATTAAGCCGGCGCTAACCTATCAGTTCTTGTACCCTTTTGAG
>JBGCEN010000218.1:0-5644 GCA_045106435.1 Rhodothermales bacterium | reverse complement strand
TGCGTCCATTCAACAGTGGGTTGGAGTTCTGGCGCAATCCCTGGTGCTGTACCATAGTTTGGGTTGAAGGAAAGCGGGGAGAGGCCCCGCCAGCCGTTGATACATTCAGAGTTGCCTGGTTGATTATTGTTGTAAGGATTTACAACTGTATCTGAAGCATTCATGCCTTGGAGCCAGGTTCTGTTTGACCAGCGAGCCCATTTGCTATCAGGGTTTTGAGCTACTTCTGCGTCCATGTACCGCTCAAGCAGTTCGCAATCTCCCACGTGAATGCCCTGGGTGACCATGTCTGGATATGAATATTGTGGAATGCCGGCATCGATCAGGCCTTTGTGGTTTTGTCCATATACATATTGCTGAATTGCACCTCCTGAGCCGCCCACACCTACTGTATAACGAGGCTTGCCGTACGCTGTCACAAACCGATCTTTAACCATGATGGCTGTTTCACCCCCAACTTCCAGGTTGTAGTGCGTCGAGGTCCGCGTACCTGTGGAATAAGTAATGGCGTATCCCTTTGATAAACCATGCTCGTACAACATGCGTTCTCGGTTGGGATTGCCTTGGTAGTGGCCGATGCCTACACCGCCCTGGAAATAGTAAATCAGCCGGCCATTCCAGGCTGAAAGGTCTGGCGTATCCGCATCTTGTTGGTCGGGAGAAAGCGTGGCGATGCTGTATATGAATCGATTAATGGTACCGCGCTCCCAGCGAACAATGAAATCGACGGTTTTACCCTCGAGTGTAGTTGTTTGTGCTATATCATTCGGCTTGGGAGCAGAGGGATCAAAGACCTCGTAGGCATCTGAAGTCGTTGATTTGTACATAAACGAGACAACCCGTTCCACAGCACACTGGTCGTCTAGGATGTCGCCCAGCATGGCGTTGTCACGGTGATCGGTTGTAGCACAAACAAAGGGTTCTTGCGCCGGCCCGGAGAACATCGGTCCAGCGATGGAATGGCTTGTCAGGGACAATTCTGATTTATAGCCACCACCGGTTACTTGTAACAGTTTTGCTGATTCAGTCAGCCCCTGAACTACCCCCGAAAGCGTTTGGGTAATGGATGTTGATTGATCGGCTGTTAATTGAAAAGTAGCTAATTGAAACGCATCCGTTAAGTCCTGCCCATCCAGCGTAACCGATAGTTCGCCGGCGTTCACTCCATCTGGCACTGCGATTTCTACACGTGCCTCACCGCCGCTAATAAGGTCCACGGGACTTGATACAACGCTAATTTCGATACCATTGTCGGATGTTGAACATCCACTGTGGAAAAGAAAGAAAGCGAGCAGAACAAAATTCAATCGCATCATAGCAGGCGGGGACTAATCCAGGTTACCAGGTTAGAAATTTTCAATACTCACTTTTCACTTTTTAATGCGAGATCCCTTCCCACAAGCCTTGCAAATACATTGCACCGAGCGCACGGTCGTAGAGTCCGTAGCCGGCTTTGCCTTCTTCTCCCCAAATCATACGTCCGTGATCTGGGCGAAGCGGGCCTTGGTAACCAACTTCGTGATAGGCTCGCATCATGTCGAGCATATCTACACTACCAAAAGACGTCGGATGCGGGCTTTCGTGGAAATCTCCGCCTTTGGTGATTTTTACGTTTCGGCAGTGAGAGAAGTGGATCCGGCCTTGTTTACCAATTTGGCGTATGATGGCCGGCACATCGTTCTCCACACTTGCGCCAAGCGATCCCGAGCAAAGGGTGACGCCGTTGGCCGGGTTGTCAACCAAATCTATATGCCGTTGCAGGGCTTTGCCGGAGGTAATAATGCGCGGTAAGCCAAATATTGACCAAGGCGGATCATCCGGGTGAATGGCCATCTTAACACCAGAAGCCGCGGCAACAGGTACTACCCGCTCAAGGAAATACCCCAGATTATCCCACAACTGCTCTTCATCGACACTTTTGTAGGCGTCAAGCAAGCCGTTCAGGACTTCAGATGTAAAGGCTGTACCCCATCCTGGTAAAAAGCCCGTACCTTTTGAAAGGTCTATTTTTTCCAGATCAAGCTGGTTAAAACTGAGTGCGGTTGATCCGTCCGGATTGGACATGGCGAGGTCCGTTCTGAACCAATCGAATACAGCCATGAAGTTGTAGCAAAGTACGGGGATTCCGGCTGCGCCCATGTTTTGAATACTGGTGCAGTAATGATCAATTAATTGATCGCGTGAGGGCCGGCCGAGTTTGATGTCTTCATGTACGGGAATGCTTTCAACAACAGCGAATGACAGGCCGGCGCGTTCTATTTTGTCCTTCAAGGACAGCAACTGCTCTAGCGGCCATACTTCTCCCGGTTGGAGGTTATGCAGTGCCGACACTATGCCTGACATATGGGGGATTTGTCTGATATACTCAAGACTTACAGGGTCATCAGGACCGTACCAGCGGAACGTTAATTTCATGGGTAAGGATTAGGGTTCATCGAATCTATTTTCCCTAAAGTACAAAACTAGAAAACAACGAACCTTCTTTTGAACATGTTAAAAACACTTCAGAATTCTAGATTCTGCTGTGCTTCATGTACCATTTATAAAGACCGACGAAAAGTCGAACACGGAATTATTAATACAGAGGGACATGCCTTAAACACTTCATCATTGGAAATTCCTTGATCGGTGTTCGATATTCGAGACGTTGTCCAATGGACAACGTCGAGCTTAGATCATCATAAAATTAGGATGCTGTAGCCAGGAAAGTAAAAACTTGGTGTCTGAGACGTGATGCTGATATTGACCGTTGATAACGCAGACTTTCCCTTTCAGGGTCTTTAGCCGCTCTCTGAGCTCTTTCTGGCTGTCGGACATTCTTCCCGGCGTAAGGTAACCGCAATAATCTATAAGCCCGTCAAATTGTGCTGCGAGGTTGAGGATGAGTCCACCGAGGAGTAGATGATCTTCAGGTTGATGTGCGTAGGTGCCAATATTAAAGGCATAGTGAGGTGTCCAGCCAAAATGTTCTGCAATTTTAGCAGCCTCTAGCGGGTCAATTCTAATCTCATTAGAATAAAAACTTATATACATGCGCCGCATCGGGCCTCTGAAATTAACGCGAATGGCTTTGCCATTCTCGATCCAGAAATCCCATCCTTCTTCTTCAAAATATCCAGACTCAACCCGTGAGCAAAACTTACGGAGGCCATAGCCAATCGCGTTTCGCTCTATGTCATTGAGAGGGCGACGCAGTAGAATTCGTGATCGCAGTCCCATAGCTGTAATTCCCGACAGCGTGCTAATTCTTTGAGGGTTAAAGTATACCGCATACCGGATAAGCAGAGCTTACGGCTAACTAATTGGTGGCGGTTACTGCTTGATGTGCAAAGGATCAGTAATTTTATCAATGAATATTTTTACACTGTACAAGCATCTTTAGTTCGTTGCTCTCAAGCGATGCCTCTGAAAGCAATGCCTTGATGTTGGACAAAGCAATGAGATGTGGAGGCTTGCTGAAGGAAGGATGGGGAGATTTATTGAGGGTAAGATGGAGAGAAAGAACGTGATGAGAAACGTTTTATTTCTTGTCAATGCAGCAACCGGTCTTTGTTCAACGAAAAATACATGGGACGAATCAGACAGTTATAACTATCGTGCTCTTAACGTGGCGTTTTCATGGGCGCCGGCCACCTTCGCTCTATACCCATTTGATCCATGAAGCGTGTTAGGTCCTTGAATTGATCTTCATTGGCTCTTACAAACCTTGGCGGATGTTTTTGATTGACGCAAAACGCGGCAGTCAGGCCGGCGGCTTCTCCTATATTCCATTCAACTGGATGAAGCCGGTAACATCCGTTGGTGATATGCGTGACACCCAGGTTTTTGCAGGCGGGTAACAGGTTCTCAATTCTTTGCGGGATGAGCGCGCCCAGGGGGATCTCAAAAGGAAGTGAGCTGATATCAATATAATTATCTCCTCCAGTGGACGGATGCAAGTCGATGCGGTAACTGCCAATGCCAACAGAATCAGCAAAGTGGGCAGCAGCGACTTCACCTTTGGGTAAGCCCGTTTCAGCCATTCTTGCTTCGAGCCCGACATGCTGCTCTTTTACAGTAAACTCAGCGCGGATACGGCGCGCCTCTCTGATGTATGGCCGTTTTGCAAGTCCGTGCGATGTGCCCACTACATCTTTTCTTAAGCGCAGTCCCGGCCAACCCATTTTGCCATCTGATCTTGGTGCTTCTGTTTGAAGCCAATAGAGCAAGGCAAAGCTTACATCCATTGCGGCTTTGCTGTGATGTTTGGCCTCTTCATCCGGTACTTCTAGAATATTGCCCAAAAGGTAGTCGTTTTGCGGCCAGTTGATGAGGCTGATGTCGCTTTGGATGGCGCCTTCTTTAAACTGAAAGGGGGCAATGAGCCGGCGATAGGACCACAGGTTAAATCGCTCCGTTTGAACATCGGGACGTGGGTCGAAATCCAGGGTTCTGGGGGCAAGTGTTACAGGATTAGAATACGTGAGGCTGAGTAGCTTACCTGGCCAGGCCGGCGTCATCGCCGGCACATAATCACGCCACTGCTCATAATTGTCTGGTTTGTCGATAACATGGTGCTCTCCGGGCCTGTAATCAACGGCAAAGCACCACGTCATGGCTTGCATGTTGTGAGGCTGGGCTTTTTCAGGGGCATGCGGTTCGCCGGTTTCATTACGCGATTCAAACCCCGTTACGTATTCAGTACCTGTGAGAGGAAGGAGGTCGCCTAATTCTGTGCCATCGATAAAGTATGTTGCTTGAAGTTCAAAGCGCTCTTTCGTGTAGGTGTTTTCTACTTCAATAGCTGAGATCGTGTCGCCGTTCACTTGCGCTTCGACGGGGATCGTGTGATGGAGTATTTGTAGCCGGCCGTCGCTGATAAAAGGGGCCATCATGTTTTGAAGCACAGACAGCGCAGCGCGTGGTTCGTGGCAGAAATACGACACCGTACACGCGCCGGGATTAAAATTCGGCGATTCATGAAGATCGCCATTCAGTGGGTACCAGCGTTTATAATAATCTCGCACGCCTTGTCTGAACGACCTGTATGATTGGGTTGCACCAAACTTCTCGATCCACGGATGTTCGTCGGGTGGTACAGCCTGTTGCGTTAGCTGGCCACCGATCCAGTCTGTCTCTTCGGTTAAAATCACTGTCATGCCGGCCTTGGCTGCTGCCAGCGCTGCAGCACATCCACCAACGCCTCCGCCAATCACAACGATATCTGCATTGCCAGATGCAATTGTATTTGCCAATGCATGGCCGGCAAAGGGGAGGTAACCAGAGATCAAGCCACTGGTTATGAGCCCTGTCTGCTTTAGTAAGTCTCTTCTCGTCATGATGCGTGCGAGTTTGGAAGGGCGTCATGAGCGCTGGGGTGGACCCACCCCGCCCTTCGGGCATCCCTCCGGGGAGGGGAATATCAATGATGGGCAATACTTGCAAATAAAGCCAAGCCCATGAAATTCCCCTCTTGAGAGGGGACAGCTTCGACGGGAAACGTCGAAGCAGGGGTGTGCCAGCACAGGTCTAAGAACCTGTCTACGATCTATGGCCGAGATTGCATTTGCAGCAATTTTTGTTCAAATCAAGGCGCTTTTTGTGTTCGATGCAGCGCATCGGGCGCAAAAAGGAACGCAGATATGGGCAAAAAGGGCGCACAATG
>JBGCEN010000217.1:0-4705 GCA_045106435.1 Rhodothermales bacterium | reverse complement strand
ATTTGGCGGGATATCCCCGCGCAAAAGTTTTTGCTCAACAGGGTGTTAAAAGTGGATAAAGCTGTATTGCGATTATACAACGGAGCAACGCGTCACAGCAGTACTTAAGATTCAGAACAATTTTAAATGCAATTGCCCTGGATGCAGAGTCAGATGTTACATGGGAGTTACTCAATACTGACCGGACCATTGTTAAAACAAGTTTGTGCTGTCTGGTTTTAAGTTTTCCGGCTAATACATCTCCATTTTGTATATCGTATACGGCTTTATGTTCTCCATGCCGCACATGAATATGGGGGAGACTGTGCTGACCAACATCGTCAAAATACATATACACATAGATTCCGAAAAATTCAGATATCCGGGGCATTGAAGATCTCTACATAGAATAGAAATCTTTATAGACGATTTTTTCTGCAGAATTTAACCTTCTTCAGCCGGCTGCCACACATTATCGCTTCTGTCCACATCAGGCAAGAACATGTCTGGGTCGATTTCTACCCGTTTGACTTTTCCTGGCCTGAAGGTGAGCGTTGTTTCGCGTGCGCCGTCTAGCCAGAAATCTACGGGGATTACTTGTTCTTCGACGGAATTGTCATCATAGGTGACACGTAAGGGAAGGGGCATTGGCGAGAGGGCTTTGTCCTCCAGGGTGATGAACACACCGTTCTCCGTTTCCTCTACATTTTTGATGGCGTGGTCGAGGGTCCAGGTCTCGTAGAACATGGTGGTCCAGAACCAATCCATGTCTTGGCCCAGGACATCTTCAAAGGTATTAAAGAGATCAAAAGGGAGCGGGTGTTTCCATTTCCAGCGCGCTGCGTAGGTGCGATAGGCATGCATAAAGGCTTCTTCCCCGACGAGGCCACGGAGTGCATGCAGCGCAACTGCCGGCTTATTGTACGAAGCAATGCCCCGGGCTGAGGTGCCATAGGGGTATTGGTCGCCATGGCGCATCGATTCAACCTCTCTGCCGGTGCCGGCGATGCGGTAGTACGACTGTTTTTCGGGCAGCCACTGATTATCATCTTTCCAAAAAGCAGCACGGGCCTCCGCTGTGTTAAAGGAGGTAAGCCCTTCATCCATCCAGGTATACGATTTCTCGTCTTGCGCAACCACCATCGGAAACCACATATGAGCAGTTTCATGGAAGGTGACGCTGAAGAGCGACTTGTCATTTCTGTTTCCACCGATGTGCGTCATCATAGGGAATTCCATGCCGCCCCCTACAACGCCTTCTGCGGCCGTCATGTGTGGATACGGATAGGGGAAGAACTTCTCAGACATGAACTCGATAGAGAACTGCAAAAACTCTGCAGATCTGTTCCACGACTGTTTATCAGGACGATATAGCCCATGCACCATACTGGAATCTGCCAGCCCATCATCATCAATGTCTCCTGATATCGCAACCGCTGCGTCCCATACATATTTGTTGGATGTGCCGAAGGCAAAATCGCGCACTTTCTCGGCCTTAAAATGCCAGGCAAGGCCATCGGTACTGGCGCGCGTTGGGGAGTGGCCGGCAGCCAGTTCTTCGGCTGTAAAGATGGGGGTTACGTCGCGTGTCGTATAAGCTGTTGCCAGGCGGGCATTCGACGAGTCAGACAACACCATGTCTGCATTTTGCAAAGCACCCGTGGCACCCACAATCCAGCCGGCGGGGAGGGTGAGTTCAACATCGTAGTTGGCGAAGTTCATGTAGAACTCGCCATTGCCCATGTACTGATCTGCTTTCCAGCCGTTGAGGTCGTCGTACATGGCGACTTGTGGATACCAGTAGGCGAGGAAGAAAATCTCCCCATCTTGCCCCATGCGAGGCGCGCCGGCTTCCGGCACACGAAACTGCCAATCAAGACTGATTTCAACCGAGCCTCCACTTGCCAGCGGCATGGGCAATTGCACGGTCATCAGCGTGCCGTTCATGTTGTAGCCCGGCTCGTTGCGGCCGGCTTCTTTCATTGGGGTACCGTTGACAACCACATCACTCACCTGCACGCCGCCTGTCAGCTTTTGTGGCCGATTGCGCACAACGCCTTCTTTGTGCAGATTCTGGCGGTGATGCAGGATGATGTACCCAAGTGAATCTGGCGAGTTGTTGGTGTAGGTGATGGCTGCCGATCCTTCAAGCAGCGCCGTTTCAGGATCCAGCGAAGCCTGGATTGTATAGTCTACCTCATTGGACCAATAGTTTGCACCCGGATTGCCATCCAGCGAACGCGTGTTGTTGTCCAGCGCCTTCGTGTATTGTGGCGTGGGGAGCACCGGATAAGGGACGGGGCGTTGGGTTTGAGACAGCGCCAGTTGAGGAAGGGTGAAAAGTAAAAAGGCAAAAGCTAAAAGGTTGTGTATGTGATGCCTGGTGCGCATGGATGTGGTGAGGTTTGGGTGGGAAAAGGGTACCGGAAAAGAATATACGCACAGCCGGCTGTTTTTTGCCCGATGGTTGGAATCCCGTTTGTGCATTGCGCGTTAGAGGGCGGTACTTGCATAATTTAAGTGCAGGTACAACAACAGATTTGCCCAAATGGCGGAATTGGTAGACGCGCTACGTTCAGGGCGTAGTGCTCGCAAGGGCGTGGGAGTTCGAGTCTCCCTTTGGGCACATGGTGGAAAACGCCGGCACTATAGCAGTGCCGGCGTTTTTTGCGTTTGGACGAACGCATGCCAATTATCCTTGCGGATTCCTCAGCTTGACTGAGGATCCATGAGAGCCTGAACAAACCCAATGGATCCCCGTCAAGCTGAGGAATCCCGCTTTTTCATGGCTTTTATTGATTTGCTAGCTGTATCTAAAATTAGTTTAGTAATAGAACGTTGTACAAAATATTTAGCATGCGCTCGCGCTGGCCCCCCCTTACACAATTCATACATTTACGCCAATTGATCTTTCCGTAAGCGGTCGCTACCTTTCGGCAGCACAGCCTGAAAAACATGGAAGCAACGCATATACGGATATTTATCTCCTCGCCGGGCGACGTTAAAGACGAACGCGACGCGCTGGAGGACTTGATCAAGAATGATTTACAGCTGACGCTCGGCCGGCAGCACAACCTCTACCTGGAGCCGCTGCGCTGGGAAACGCTTGTGCCGCCGGGCATGGGGGATATCCAGGAGCGGGTATTCAAGGAGATGGGTCGCTACGACATCTTCGTCGGTATTTTCTGGAAACGGTTTGGTACACCTACCGATGAACACGAATCCGGCTCTGAGGCTGAGTTTCGTGATGCATATGCCCGGTGGGAAGAAAACAACAGCCGGCCCATCCTGATGTACTTCTGCGAACGTCCCTTTTTGCCTGATGTTGAAGATCTGGATCAGTATCGAAAAGTGCTCGCCTTTCGGGACGAGCTGAACAACAAGGGCCTGTACAGCACCTTCACGGAATCAAGTGCATTTGAGAAGATGCTCAGCCGGCATCTTTTTAGCACCATCGTTGACTTGCTGCCCCCTGTACCTTTGCCCTCCAAATCTGCTTCCAGCGAAACTGAAGCAAGCGAACCCGCACAGCTTGTTGAACCGGGACCGCTCGATGGATTGCCGCCGCTGCCTGAAATGGACCTGCCGGCCAGCCCTTATCGCCGGCTGCAATGGTTCAGGCGGGAAGATGCCGGCGTGTTCTTTGGCAGAGGATTTGAAACACGCGCGCTGTACGATGCGCTCACAAAACGCTGGAGCGACCCGATTGTATTGTTCTATGGCGAGAGCGGTGTGGGAAAGTCCTCTTTGCTGGCGGCCGGCTTGTTGCCCCGACTGGAATCATCCTGCGAAGTACGCTATGCCCGACGCAACCGGTCGCTTGGCCTTTTGGGTACGCTGGCTGAAGTATTGCAAGATGAGGACGTCGCCGGCGCATGGCGACGCCAGGAAACAGACCGGCCCCTGATTGTCATACTGGACCAGGTAGAGGAGTGTTATACCCGCCCTTTTAAAGAAGGTGGAGAACTGGAGGCCTTCATCGAGCAGATTACGCCCTTGTTTGCTGATCGGGCCACGCGCCCCAAAGGCCGGCTTGTGCTCTCTTTTCGTAAAGAGTGGGTCGCGGATATTGAAGCGCGCCTGGGGGCTTTGCCCCGCCATAAGATCTTTCTTGAGCGGCTGGGGCAGGCCGGCATTAAGGAGATTGTCAGCGGTCCCGGTAGCAATGCGCGTCTGCGTAGCAAATACAGGTTGACGGTTGACGATGCGCTGGCAGAAATGATCGCAGCAAACATGCTGGAAGATCAACGGTCTCCGGTAGCACCTACGTTGTCTATACTGCTGGCGAAAATGTGGGAAGAAGCGCATGCGCGCAGCGAGGCCCAGCCGGCTTTTACGGTGCGTTTATACCAGGAGCTCTCAGCAAAAGGGCTACTGCTCAGCGATTTTGTAGATGAACAACTGGCTGCGCTGCACGCCTGGAATGAAAAGCTGGTGGGTTCAGGGCTGGTGCTGGACGTGCTCGCGTATCATACCACGCCATTTGGCACCGCTGAGACGCGCACGCGCAGCGAAGTATTGGCTCAGTATGCGCATGTTGAAGGCGTGGAAACGTTACTTCAAAAGTGCCAGGATGTGTATCTGCTGGTATCTGATGATCATAAAACGCGCCTGGCGCACGATACGCTGGCACCGCTTATACGCCAGCGGCATCGGGAGTCTGACCGTGCCGGGCAGCGGGCTGAGCGTATTCTACAGAGCCGGCTACCAAGCTGGAAAGAAGGCA
>JBGCEN010000216.1:0-30539 GCA_045106435.1 Rhodothermales bacterium | reverse complement strand
CGCGCAAAAAGAACAAAACGCCCTGGTATCCTTCAAGGCAGTGTTCGTGCTTTTTGCGCGCCCAAAAAGCACACAAAAGGGCGCCCGCCAAATCAATGCGCACTTTTATCCCCACCTCACTAATCCGTACCCAGCGACGTTAGATACAGCTATGAAACATGCCGGCCTCAGTCCCTGGCTAAACGCTTCGATAAAAGCCCCCGCACAACGCCGCGCATTTGGCGGGATATCCCCGCGCACTTCTTTGCTGATTTGTCTAGGGCGAGACCTGTTAATTGTTTATAATCAGCACTATTTAAATGCAATTGCCCTGGTTAATATGCGAAGTTATTTTGAAAACCAACGCGTATATTTTATAATTCTATTCTTGCAACTCGTTTTTCCACCCCATTTGGAGATATACTGCCTCGATTGAGCACAGGGTCTGCAAGATTGGCTTGATAACGAGATGTTAATTTGTTAACCTATGTTACAGATAACATCTTATCTTCAGATATTTGCGCAGCTAGTTATCAGGATTGTTCTTGCCTGATTTGCAAATATCAAGTTTATTCCACCATTTTCCACTCGCTCTGATTGTATATGCCACCCTTCGCTTTAAAGCAAACTGGTACCGCTTTTTTCTTCTCTCTCTTATTCCTGGTTCTGTCTTCCAGTGTGGCATTTGCCAACAAGGCAGAGGATGAAATTACACCTTTTGCCGGTGTTGTAGAAGGTGTCGTTAAAGATGCCTCCACAGGAGAAGCTCTCATTGGTGCAACTGTACGTGTTGACGGCACTGCATTGGGCGCAGCAACCACGGCTGACGGTACATTTCGCATCGCGCAGGTGCCGGATGGTGCGCAGACGCTGGTCGTTTCATACATCGGATACAAGACAGAGCGTATTGCGGTCAATATTCAACCCGGCGTTACGCTTGAACAGGAGATAATGCTTTCCCTTGATGTTTTGGAAGGTCAGGAAATCCTGGTCACCGCACAGGCTGAAGGTCAGATTGCTGCAATCAACGAGCAGTTGGCTTCGAACACCATTATTAATGTGGTATCTGCTGCGCGTATTCAGGAATTGCCAGATGTGAATGCTGCTGAGTCTGTAGGCCGGTTGCCGGGTGTTTCTATGGTACGTAGTGCAGGGGAAGGGCAGAAAGTTGTTATTCGCGGCTTGGCTCCTCGATATAACACTGTTACCGTAAATGGCCGGCAGTTACCCGGTACCTCTGAAGATAGGAGTACCGATCTGAGCCTGGTTTCTTCAGATCTTCTGGCAGGGATTGAACTTACCAAAGCACATACATCGGATCAGGATGCTGATTATCTCGGCGGCTCGGTAAACTTTAAGTTGGCTGATGCACCGGACGGGTTTAAAACTGATATACGCCTGCAGGGTGGATACAACGACCAGCAATCTGATTTGGGGCAATTTAAAGGGAATGTCAGCGTTAGTAACCGTTTCTTGGGTAACAGGCTCGGCGTTATCGTCCAGGCCAATGCCGAAAACGTAAACAGAGGTTCTGACGTTTTTAGTGCCTCTTATGACAGACAGGGAGAAGCCGAAGAAGGTGAGTTGGCACCATTGTTTATTGGCGGTCTGAATTTGACAGATCGACAGGAAGATCGCAACCGCATGGGCGCGTCTTTACTGCTTGATTATCGCTTGCCTAATGGCAAGATTAAAGTCACCAACTTTTTTAGCCGGCTGGATCGTGATGTAGTTACGTATAACAAAAACTACGCTGTATCCTCAAGAATTATCGATTATGGTATCCGTGATCAAGACATCACCACGGACCTCTTGTCAAATGAAATAAGTGGGGAGTACCAGATTGGCCCTGCCTTCGTCGAGTTTGGCGTTGGTCGTGCAATCTCCAATCGCGATACGCCCTATGATAACCGATACGGCTTTTCACAACGCAATGGTTTCATAACGGAAGGCCTCACCGAGACAGAAGGTCCTGAAGTGATTCCTGGTTTTGCAGATGAAGATCTTACAGATACTTCTTTTTCTTCAGGCAATTTCAGGCAGAACCGGGCGCGAGAACGAGACTTGTCGGCGTCTCTTGATATTACCATTCCTTATGTCATTGGGAAGAATATCGCCGGCTCTTTCAAAACGGGTGGGAAATTAGCAAATAAAGATCGCCTCAATGATGAGGCAAACTTCCAAATCCCGTTTACCTTTGGTCCGGGTGCAGGGTTTGTCGTTGAGGAATTTCCTGAAATTGATTTTACGTTTGCCAGCCAGGGATTTCTGGGCATGGAGCGTATCGTAGATACGAACTATGATGCAGGCGATTTTTTAGGCGGTGCTTATGAGTTTGGTTTTGTGCCACAACTAGGATTTGTTCAGAATGCGTGGGATCGGCTGCAAGACAGATACTTCAGAACTTCTCTTGGTGATTTTGAGGACTACGAGAACACAGAGGATATCAGAGCCGGCTATGCCATGACCGAAATTAACATTGGTCGCTGGTTTATGGTAATGCCGGGGATTCGTTATGAGCAGACTGAGTTTGAATACACGGCTGCACAAGGTCTCGTAGCAAACTCAAGGCAGACAGATGCCATTAGAACGGATACAACGGTGAGCGACTCTTATGACCACCTCTTACCGATGATACATGTTCGGATTAAGCCAGTCGAGTGGTTTGATATCCGTTTGGCGCGAACTGAAACCCTCTCTCGTCCCAATCACTTTGATTATTCACCGCGCGAGATTGTCGACAACAACGGGCAACGCGTGAGTCGGGGTGTACCAGGACTTAAACCTGCTGAGTCTACTAACTACGATGCTTTCTTGTCGTTTAAAAGCAATAAGCTTGGCCTCTTTACTGTAGGCTTTTTCAAGAAAGATATCAAAGGCCTCATTTTTCGGCAGAATGTACCGCTTCTTGATCCTGAAGAAGCCGGCTTGCCTGTCGATTACCGTGGCTTTACGCTCAATGAGCCGGTTAATAATGAGGGTACAACAAATGTAGAAGGGTTTGAAATTGATTGGCAGACGAGCCTCAGCTTTTTGCCTAAGCCTTTCAACGGCATTGTGTTTAATGCTAACTTTGCGCAGATCGATTCTGAAACGCAATACCCACGGTCATTGACCGTTCGTAATGGTTTCCTTCTTACCCGGATTGACACATTTCGTGTAGGAAATATGATCAACCAGGCGAAGAACATTGCTAACTTTTCACTCGGATATGACCTTTCTGGATTCTCAGGAAGGATCTCTATGTTGCTCCAGGGAGAAAGTTTGAATGGGATCGGTTCGGTACCTGAACTCGATCGGTTTACAGGGACATATGTGCGTTGGGATTTCTCGCTGAAGCAGCAAGTTACGCCCCGTGCGAGCGTCTACTTCAATGCAAACAATTTCAGTGATCGCCCGGACGAGGCATTTCAGGTAATTGAGGGCTTTCGAACGTCTCAAGAAAACTATGGATGGACTTTAGATCTCGGGGTCCGGTATAGGTACTAACCAGTTTATCACAACACTCTACTTTATCACAACACTCTGTCCATCATCACCAATCAATCACAGTAACTTTATGAACTATTCTACTATGCTTGGAAAGCATTGGCTAGGCAAATCTATTGCTGCCCTTGCGTTCATGTTAACATTTGCATCATTTGTCGGCACTGAGGCTTATGCCCAGAACGAAATGATGGTTGAATCTGGATTCGGTACGCTGAACGATGCAATCGAAGGCGATACACTGGCAGATGGAAGCCGGATGAATCCTGACAGAATTTATGTCCTCGAAAGAGGTGGCCGTTATGTAGTTAATGGCCGTGTAAAACACTCAGGTGGCTATCATTTGCAAGTTGTTGCAGCTGAAGGCGACGGTCCCCCTCCTGTCGTTCAGCCAGGTGTTCGCGCGGATGGATCTTCTGATAATCACAACTTTGAGTTCCTTGGCGACTTTACGCTGCGTGGATTATGGTTACTCAACCATGATGATGGCGGAACCCGGAAAAGCCGTGGTCTCCTTGTAAATACAGCAGGAATAACTGGTGTCGTAGATAATTGTATCTACGAAGTTGGAAGCTGGCTTGGCATGCGTATCAATGTTGATAGCACGCATATCGTTGTAAAGAACTCAATCATCCGTAACCTGATCAACACAGGCGATCCAGGCAATGGTAAGTTCATTGACCCTCGCTCAAATGATCCGGGTTCACTTTACTTCGAGAACAATACGTTTTATAACATGACTTCGGAGATTGTGCGTGAAAGCGGTGGGTTCCATGAGAACTTCTTCTTCAATCACAATACTGTATATAACGTTGCAGCATTGTCTCGTAACGATGCACGCGTTCATAAAAGTCGTATTATGAATGGTACGTTCACAAATAACATGTTTGTGAATCTCGCACCACTTGGTGACATTACTACTGATTTTGATTTCTTCGGTGGTGCTGTTACAGATCCACCTGATATCGGTGCACTGTTCCCACTTGATTCGTTGAATGCTGAAGATCTTGGTTATGCCGAGACAGATCGTGATGTTCGGATTACGAACAACAATATTTTCTGGGATCAGGAACTGATCGACTTCTATGCAACCAAAGATACAGTAGACGCGCTGTCTATCATGTCTCCACTTGCGCAAGCTCAGATCGCGGAAGGCCTTGTTGTCTTCGAAAATAATCTCGAAGTAGATCCAGGTCTTACTGCACCACCTGATGTAGCTAACGCAGTTAATTATGCAAACCAGTGGTATGCTAACTTCTGTGCTGCTGTAAATGACGAAATTCCTGCAGTTTGTGATTTTAGTACAAGCAATGGTGGTTTCGTTCCTGCTGATGCGTCTGGTATTATTCCAGGTAATCCATGGCCACTGCCAGAAGATTTCTCGTATGACACAGCCTCACCTGCTTACACAGGTGCTACAGGTGGATTCCCAATTGGTGACCTGAACTGGTTCCCAGAAGCTAAAGCTGCTTGGGAAGCTGCAGGTGGTGGTACAGGCGTTATCGTTTCTAACGAAAGCGAAAGCGAAATCCCTGAAGGGTTCAAGCTCCATGGTAACTTCCCGAATCCGTTTAACCCAACGACCAACATCATCCTTGATTTGGTATCTCCTTCGGAAGTAACTGTAAGAGTATTTGACCTGCTAGGCCGTAATGTACTTACGCTCAATAAACAGCAGATGCAGGCTGGTACACAGCAAGCAATCAACATTGATGCTTCTGCACTGGCTTCTGGTGTTTACATTTATCAGGTTGCTGCCCAGACTGGTGCAAATACCTTTATTGAGTCTGGCAAAATGATTCTCTTGAAATAAGCGTTCATTCTGTCTAGTGACTGTAAGGGCTATTCCTTCTTCCTTGAAAGAGAAGGAATAGCCCTTTTTCTTTTTTGATTGATGTGGATTGATTTACACGCTTCGAAATAGAAACACGTTAACACCCATGATCATCCATCAAATATTTGGGTCATGAAATCTCTACTGCTTCTTACGGTGGGCTTCGTTGTGATAACGATGTCTTTCATCTTGCTTCAGCCAAACGAAGTGCTTTCTGAATTGCCACCTGAAGGTGCGCAAGAGTTTATTGGTTCTGAAGTTTGTGCGGATTGTCACACAGATAAAGATCTGAGTGAAGCCGGCTATAATGTCGTCGAAGAAGCGCAGAAAGAAGCACACGCCTTTGCAATGACGCTGCCTGATCCCACATTTCCTGCGGGCACAAATGATGCAGGCGTGCCGCCGCCTCCAGGTACTACATGGGATGACTATGCCTACGTTTTGGGCGGCTTCGGATGGAAAACTACATTTGTCCATAAAGATGGGACGCAGTTAACAGGGAGCGCAAATGTCCAATATGATTTGGAAACCCAGGAGTGGTCTGAATATCATCCGGGAGAAAATCTGGATTTTGATGTTGAATGCTCAAGATGCCATACGACGGGCGTTTCATCTCAAGGCTCGTGGAATGGCGTTGAAGGAGATAGTCTTGGTACCTGGTCTGAAATTGGCGTGCAATGTGAAGGATGCCACGGCCCAAGTAGTTTACATGCTACACGCGCGCTAACAACATCTGAAGGCGAAATACGCGTCTTGCAAGAACGATGCGGAGATTGCCACAACAACGGAGGGAAAGAAGCCCCCATTCCAGTATTCGATAAATTTGTAGCAAATCATACACAGTATCAGGAGCTTGAAGCCTCGCGACACGGAAGCCTTGGTTTTTTTACGTGCACAACCTGCCACGAACCTCATTTGGCGTTAAAGTACAGAGAGCTGATTGGCGAACCGTTTAATAATTTACCCCTCAAGCCCATTCGTAATGAATGCCAGGATTGCCACACCTTTACAAAAACAGATCATCCGGCTCCAGTAACTTGTGTAGATTGCCACATGCCGCCGGCGAGCAAGTCTGCCGTAGGCATTGAATACGATAATGGCGGAGTGCGTGGCGATATTGCTTCGCATATGTGGCGTATCAATACAGCTGCTGTTCCTCGTGACTCGATGTTTTCTGAGGATGGACAATATCTAATACCTGACGCGAGCGGATGGTTATCTGTGACGCTGGATTTTGCCTGCCTCCAATGCCATACGGATTCAGATGAAACGCTTGATTGGGCGGCTGAATACGCAGCCAAAATGCACCCGGAAGTGAGTACGGGGGTTGAGGAACTGATTACAGAACAGCCGGCAAAAGCACCGCTCATCTCAAATTATCCGAACCCGTTTGTTCAGCAAACAACCATTGAATATGAATTAGATACTCCTATGCCTGTTCGCTTGAGTGTCTTTAACACGAATGGACAGCGCGTTGCAACGCTCGACGAGGGGGAGCGCGGTCCGGGTATGCACACCCTGAACTGGGATGGATATGCGGATAGCGGAGCGATGCTTTCCAGTGGTGTATATATCGTTCGTTTACAATTAGGCTCGGAAGTTTACAGCCATAATATGATGCTGGTGAAATAATGCGTGCTTTTAGCAAATTGATCACTTCTTCCCTGCTTATCCTGATGCTCGGGGTCTTTACAGGATGTACAGATCCCGAGACGTTGCCTTATTCAGCAGATGAGAAGCCCTTGCATTTATATCTGTTGGCGGGACAGTCGAACATGGCCGGCCGCGGGCAGATAAACCCTGATCAAGCAGTTGCACATCCAAATGTGTATGCGCTACAGGCAGATATGAGCTGGGGCCTTGCTAAAGATCCCTTACACTTTGACAAACCAACAATCGTGGGTGTTGGGCCCGGTATGTCTTTTGGAATACAGATGGCCGCCTCAGATCCCAGTGTGCGGATTGGCTTGATTCCGACTGCTGTAGGCGGATCGCCCATTAAGTTGTGGACACCCGGTGGCGTTCATGAACCCACAAATACGCGCCCCTACGATGATGCATTGTCTCGTACATTTCGTGTCCTGGCGCTACAGGGTGGTACACTAAAAGGTATTATCTGGCATCAGGGAGAAAGTGATCGGGATAATGTCGAAGGATATGAAGAAGCACTGGTTGCGCTTGTGGATCGGTTCCGCCAGGAGTTTCAGGTGAGCGATCTTCCTTTTGTCGCGGCACACCTCGCCCCGTACTACACAACAGCTGAAGCCGGCGCGATACTAATCAATGCAGCCATTGATCAGTTACCCAATCACCGCGCCCATACAGCGGTTGTCAGTGCTGAAGGACTTCAGCCCAAGGATGACAAGGTACACCTCGATACGCCTTCTTCAAGGGAACTGGGGCAGCGATATGCTGCTGCCATGCTGAAGTTACAGAAGGAGCTGGCGCGCTAAGTACAGGCACAAGTATTTTGCCATGTCATTCTGAACGAAGTGAAGAATCTGCCTAAAACGCATCGTATGAGAAATATCTCAGATCTCCTTCGAACAGATCCCCCAATCAAGTTGAGGACAGGCTCTTCTCATTCGCTCGGGATGGCACCTCAGTTTTAATTTTAGCAGTTGTTACTTGAGAAATAACATGGTCCGGCTCTTTGAATACGTGGCCGATTCGATAGAGTAAAAATAAACGCCGCTGGCAACAAGCTGGCCTCCTTCATCACGTCCGTTCCAGACAACATCAAAGCGGCCGGCGGTAAAGTGTCGGTCTTCCAGAACTTTAACGGTTTGCCCGAGCACATTGCGTATAGCTATCTTCAAATTACCAGCATCCGGGACGTCGAAGGAAAATCGTGTAATCGGATTAAATGGATTGGGGTAATTGGGATAGAGGTTATATGCTTCAGGTATCCCTTCAGGAGATTCCGATGCGGTGGCTGATTGGCTCTTGAGACGCCATACCGTGCCGCTAATGCCTACCACGTACAATTCGCCGGCCTCGTCCTCTCCAAACGATGAGATGCCGTCAGGAGCCGTTAGGGCGAGCTCGTTGCCTTGTACCTCTCCATTGCTGTAGTCAAGCGTCCAGATATTCCTGAAGTCAAAATCGCCATAGAAGTACAGTCCCTTTTTATCGTCCATTAAATTACCGCGGTACACGTAGCCCCCTGTGATGCTTTCTCCTACATCTCGCAGGTATTCAAAAATTGGATCTTGCAGATTTACCCACTGGGTTGTATCGCATGGTACATCTTCAAAGCAATGGGTGGCTTCTTTGAGCGCCCATCCATAATTCTTTCCAGATTCAACCAGGTCAATTTCCTCCGCTTTTTTGTCGCCGACATCACCCAGCCACAAATCACCTGTTTCTCTGTCGAAGCTAAACCGCCAGGGGTTTCTGAACCCGTACGCATAAATTTCTTCCAACCATCCTTCTGTATTGCCGACAAAGGGGTTGTCATCAGGAATGGCGTAGGCTTTGTCCGCATCCTGATTGTCAATATCCAAACGTAATACGGAGGAGAACCAGGTAGCCAGGTTCTGTCCGTGTCCCAGGGGATCACCGCTTGTAATACCATCTCTGGAAGACTCCGAGAAACCATCACCAAAGGAGATATACAGGTAGCCATCCAGTCCAAAAGCAATGTGGCCGGCGTTATGATTTCTTTGGGGCTGTTGCATTTCCAACAAAATCCTTTCGGTACTCTGGTCGGCTACGTCGGGATCATTGGAAACTGTCATCTCTGAAATGATCGAGATAAGATTCTCATCTACATAAGAGAGATAGACTTTTCCGTTGGTTGCATGATCAGGGTGAAAGGCCAGCGAAAGCAGTCCGGTTTCACCAACATTTGAATCTGATTTAGGCAGGATTTTATCAGAGATGTCCAGGAAGGTTTTGGTTGCTGTCACTTCGGGATCGTTGACGATGGTATGCACAGCGCCTGTTTTCTCCACAACAAAGACCCTGTTGCTTCCATCGCCGGCGTGGGTTAACAGGAGGGGTTGATCAAAAGATAAATTGGGGAAAGCGTTTTCCAGCGTTAGTTGGGATGATGAAGTGCCAAATGTGTTGTCTTGTGCGTACCCTGCATGCGAAAACAAGAAGGTGCATGTCAAAAGTGTTAAAAGGCGAAAGGAGTTCAAATGCATCTGTTTTTATTTCAATGAGATTTAGCCAGGCGCTCCTGATACGAGGAGTCATTGGACAAATTAAATTGTTATGCCGAGGCTGAGTCGATACAACTTTTGTAAAATTGTTTTATTAACGAACCGCCTGAAACCTGGCCGCTAATACCTGCTACAGAAGTTAATCAAACAGCAATTTAATAGCAGATCTTTCTGGTGCAATTGATAAATGGAGTCCTATATTTAGCGCACCCTGGAAATTGTAAAAATTCCTTTCTGTTAATTTTGATAACCGAATAGCCGCGGCCCTATGTCTACCTCTTTCGAAGTACGCTATGCACATCATCCTTCAACTGTAAAAGAGATGGATACCACTGCTTTGCGCCAGCATTTTTTAGTTGAAAACCCCATGCGCATGGACGAAATTCGGTTAATGTATACACATTATGATCGTTTTATTGCCGGCGGTGCTATGCCTGTTCGGAAGTCGTTGAAACTAGAAAGCATAGCGCCGCTTAAAGCAGATTTCTTTTTGGAGCGGCGCGAACTGGGTATTATCAACGTGGGCAATACAGGCTCCGTCTCTGTTGATGGAGAGGTCTTTTCGCTTGAATACAAAGAAGCATTGTATGTAGGGCGAGGGAAGAAAGACATCGTTTTTGCCTCTGCAGATGCTGGGGCGCCTGCCAAGTTCTACCTCAATTCTGCGCCGGCCCACGCCAGCCATCCAACCAGAAAAATTAGTCGGGAAGATACGGTGATTGTAGAACTTGGTGCACTTGAAACCAGCAATGCGCGCGTCATTCGCAAGTTTATCGTAAGCGAAGTGGTTGACGTATGCCAACTGCAAATGGGTATGACTGAACTGCAAACTGGCTCCGTTTGGAATACGATGCCACCGCATTCACATGACCGGCGTATGGAAGTGTATTTCTATTTTGAGGTGCCAGAAGGTCAGTCGGTTTGCCATTTTATGGGAGAGCATACCGAAACCCGGCATGTCTGGATGCAAAATGAGCAGGCTGTCATTTCACCACCCTGGTCGATACACGCAGGATCTGGCACAAGTAACTACGCTTTTATCTGGGGCATGGCAGGTGAAAATCTTGACTATGGCGATATGGATAAACATGCTCCCGGTGAACTGAGATAAGTGGGTATGCAGTTTTATTGTTAACCGAAATATGAGTGTTTTGTAGCCACATGTTGTCCGGGTCCATCAGCTATCTTGATACGGAATCCATAACAACGGGTGACGAATTGGTAAGTTACGAATCACTTCGGGTGTCGTGGGGTCAGCCTCAAGATTTTGCCACAGCGCCAGATAGTCGGGTTGTCCCAACTCGTAGCCGGCGAATATCAGGCTCGGGTGGCGCACGGGCCAATCATCCCAGAACAGCACGTCTTGCTGGTAAGGCCAGGCAAACTTGTCTTCGATATAAGGCGCCAGAAATGCCAGGCCTTTCTCCATACTTCTGCCATCTGGTAATGCATAGGTCCAAAGGTTATCCTCAGGCGTTGATGCAATTTGTGCCACGCCGGCCATCGCATCAAGTACGAAAAGCGAATAGCCGTAAGGTTTGGTGCGTTCCAGTTCCGCCGGGAAACTTCCGTCTGCTGCCATCATTTCTGTCAGGTAGACGGTTTTAAATTGGTTGCGTACCCACGCCAATTCTTCATCGCTGCCTACCAGGGTTGCAAAAGCAGCTACTTGCATGGACCAACAGACCCCGTGATTATTCGGGTGCATCTGTTCTTGCTGCCCGTATGGATGTGTTGTGAGCCACGACAGATATTCTGCAAACCAGGCTTTAATTTGTGCAAAATTTTCTGATGGAATTGAACTGCTCTCGCCGAGAATTGATGCTCCTTTTGCTACCTCAACCAGGTGTATGGTGTCTATTATACCAATACTGCGCCCCGTAACACGGCCTTTAATTGCCTGACCGAAGAGTAAGTTGGGGTTCATTTTTGTTTGTTCATCAACAAACCATGCATTAAGATGGGTAAGCGCGTGGTCTGCGTATTGCTGTTCGCTCGTAATGATAAAAGCAGAGACCAGCGTGCCAATGATTTCACTCAGCCGGACCATCGCTCGTCTGTGTGCTATGAAATTCTCAGGATTGGTCATGCCATCGCGGCGGATGTAGGGACCGTCAGGATTTTCGGGGTCTGGCCACCAGTAATCTCCTTCGGAATAAAAGTCATGCAGGCCGCCGGCGCTTCGTTCAGCTTTGTTTGCCGTAACAGTAACAGGTGATTCCAGTAGATAGGCAGCAGCTTTGTTCAGAATGCGAGGGCGTTCAATTTCTGTTAAGTCAAATTCATTCAGAGTAGGGGCTGGCTTATTTGTGCATGTTATCATTAACATGCAGCATGCAGAAATAACAAACAGTCTGACTAAAAGTGATTTCCTAAGCATTCAGTTGTTTTGATGTTTAATCATTATTCGTTCAATATAGGTATTCTAAGCTCAATTGGGTGACAAAGGGATTGAAAATGATGAAAAGTTTGGTGTGTCTGATTTTGCTTTGTTTATTCTGCCCTTTGGCGCCGGCGATTGCCCAGGGATGGCAATCTGAGATTGTATTTGAAGGGGTGGATGGCAAGCTTGAATACATTGCAGACGAAGAAGGAAATCGCATCCCCGATTTTTCACACGCCGGTTATAGAGGTGGTGGGGTAACATTGCCCGTGTATCCTGTTGTAATGACGATTCTGCCTGTGGAAGGTGATAACACTACACACATCCAGCAAGCAATCGATGACGTTTCTGCACGTACGCCAGATACCAACGGTATACGAGGGGCCTTACTACTTGATGTAGGTGTATATCGTGTGAGCGAGCAATTACGATTGCGTACAAGTGGCGTGGTGTTACGCGGCAGCGGTCAGGGTACTGATTCCACAAGCAGTACGATTATCAAACGTACTGGGAATCTGACAGAATCCGTTATAAAAATAGGTAGCGGGAGGGATGAGAATGCCTGGCAGGAGCAGTCAGGGACCCGTACTGATATTACTTCGGCGTTTGTGCAAGTTGGAGATCGCGCTTTTAAAGTGGCTAATCCTTCCTTGTATTCACCGGGCGATCAGATCATCATCACGCAGCCGATAACAGAAGCCTGGCTCGAGGCAATAGATGGAGGAGGTACTGATTCCGATCCTTCCTGGGAGACAGACGAATTTGACATTGCTTATACCCGAAGAATCAAAGCGATACAAGATTCACTGGTACTGATTGATGCACCGGTATTTAATCATCTTGATCGATCGTTGGCGCAATCTTACGTGTACAAGCGGGATAGTACCGGGCAGATTGAAGAAGTAGGCATTGAGCACCTTCGTGTAGAAATAGAAACCAGTGGGCCGCTTGCGGAGGACCACGCCAGGTCTGCCATTGAGTTTGTACACGTAGCAAATGCGTGGGCACAACAGGTTGCCACATTACATTTTTTGTACGCCGGCGTCGATGTGCGGCATTCGATACATGTTACGGTGAAAGACTCTGAAGCATTGGAGCCTCATTCCATTATTGAAGGTGGCAAACGCTACAATTTTGCTGTCTTCAAGTCCCAGTTAATCTTGTTTGAGAATAACCTGGCCACTGAGGGCCGGCACAACTACGTGGGCAACGGCGAAGCCTGGGACTCCGGTATTGTCTTTTTAAATAATATCTCACAAGACGCATATACCAGTAGCGAACCCCACCGGCACTGGGGGCAAGGGTTTTTGTTTGATAACCACGTTGAAGTAGGGTCTTCCCTGCGATCGCTTCGGTTAAGATTAGGAAACCGAGGCGATTTTGGCACAGGACATGGATGGTCTGCTGTCCACAGTGTCGCTTGGAACTGCAAAATGAACAGAACAAGTGTTTCTGTTGAAAAACCGCCTACAGCACAAAACTATGCGATTGGCTGTGAAGGCAACATTACCGCGGAAGCAGGATCGTTTCAGCAGCCTGATGGCTATATCGAGGGATCCAATACACCAGGGTTGTATCCATCCTCTCTATACCTGAAGCAATTGGCTGATCGACTAGATTTACCTTTTGGTGTAAACCGGGAAGCTTCGGATAAAAGTAATCTGTCGTTAAGTGTTGATAGCTTCCCTAATCCTTTTCAGTTTCAGACAACAATAAAAGTTGAGTTGAAAGAGCCGGGCGTGCTGGAGTTAGAAGTGTTTGATGTGTTGGGCCGGCGTATTGCTGTTCTTGCCAGCGGTTTTCATCAGGCCGGCGTGTATGCCTTTCCTGTCGAAATAAAAACAGCAGGCAGCGGTGTCTATTTTTCAAAAGGTACGTTGTCGAGTGGAAGCCGGCAACAATCTGTTTCTTACAAAATGATTAAGGTTTAGTTATCAGTAGTCAGGTATCAGTTTTCAGGATTTACTAATAACATTACTGAGAACTGATATCTAAACCTAAAACAAAAAAGCCCCGTCCCGGTGGATCGGACGAGGCTTTCTGTTACTATAAAAAAGTATTTACAGTAGTTGAGGGGTTACGCTGCTTGTTTTTGTCCGGCCATGGCTTTTTTAACCATGCTGACGATAGTCATCAGTACGCCGCCGCCAACCGTAGAACCAGCTATGCTTGCAATAAGGCCGCCTTCGCCGCCCATCATGCCAACCATTTCAAGAAGCTGCATGCCACCAGCACCACCTAGAACACCTACTACAGTATTCCAAAGAGTACCCAGGCTGAATTTCTTCATCAGCATGCCTGCCAGGTTACCGCCTACTCCGCCACTGATCAAACTTGTTAAAATTGGTATTAAACCTTCCATGGTTTAATCCTCCTTTTTTAGTGAATATTATAGTGCGTAACATGAAGGCCGCGGGAAACTGCAATGGTGGATACGCCCGACTAAACCTAGATCACGCTAAGTAACGAAACATCCTTGTAAGTCTGTGTCATTACTAAGAACATTATAACTTTCAAAAGATAGAAGATGCAAATATAAAAATATATAAATTGCATAAGTATTTGTTTTTAAACGATTTAAGCTTGTGCAATATTTTGGGTTTTAAAGGCTTTTTCGGTAAGAATCACCTCAACTTGTTAAAAGTTACAAACTTTCTCTCCCCCCGTTTATGCAGCAATCTCGGCCTATAATTCTTTACTCTTCTCTTATCGCAATTCTTGTCTTTGGCCTGGTTAGTGTTTTGATGCCAAAACGTGCTGCAGAGGTAGCCTTCAAGATCTCGATTCCATCCTCGCTCGTTGAGACGTCATTGGACGGCCGGCTGCTATTATTTCTATCAAAAGATGGTGAAAGTGAACCGCGGTTTCAGGCAAGGCCCGGCATACATGCCATTCAGTTATTTGGGCAAAATGTAAATGGCTTTGCGGCGGGAGATGAGCTTGTTTTTGATGCGGAGGCGTTTGGATATCCATTGGATCAAATGTCGAAAATTCCTGCCGGCGAATACTATGTCCAGGTGCTGCTGCATAAATACGATACGTTCAATTTGTCAACTGGGCATACGGTAAAATTGCCGATGGATCAGGGAGAAGGGCAGCAGTGGCGGCGGTCGCCCGGGAATCTGTACTCCGTGCCGGAAAAGATATTTATTGACCCCAAATCCGATCAAACGGTCTCACTTTCTTTAGACCAGATTATCCCTCCAATTGAAGCGCCGGAAGACACAGAATTTATAAAGCACATCAAGATTAAAAGTGAGTTGCTGAGTGCCTTCTGGGGCCGGCCAATGTATCTGGGCGCGCACGTCTTGTTACCGAAAGATTTTGATTTGCATCCTGAAGCTCGCTATCCGTTAATGGTCTTTCATGGACATTTTCCTGCTGATTTTGATGGGTTTAGCACCGAGCCACCTGCGCCAGATCTTCAGCCGGATTACAGCGAGCGGTTTCAAGTGAGCGGGTATAATCGGATTGTGCAGCAAGAAGCCTACGACTTTTACAAGCAGTGGACCAGTGATGACTTTCCCCGTTTTCTTGTGATCGAAATCCAGCATCAAAATCCATATTACGACGACTCATATGCTGTCAATTCTGCTAACCTGGGACCTTACGGAGATGCCATTACGCATGAGTTGATTCCACATATTGAAAAGGAATTTCGCGGGATTGGAGAAGGGTGGGCGCGGTTTCTCTATGGAGGCTCCACCGGGGGCTGGGAAGCACTGGCTGCACAAGTGTTTTATCCTGATGAGTACAACGGAGCGTTCGCTGCTTGTCCTGATCCTATAGACTTTCGTGCGTATACGCTGGTTAATCTTTATGAAGATGAAAACGCCTACTATGAGAAGGGCGCTTTTAACAAAATGAAAAGGCCGGGGCATCGCGATTGGCTGGGGAATGTAGATGCATCGCTAAAAGATTATAACCATTACGAGCTTGCGTTAGGCGACAAGAGCCGATCGGGTGATCAATACGATATTTGGCAGGCGGTTTACTCTCCCATGGGCAGCGATGGATATCCCAAACCCATTTGGGATAAACGGTCTGGAAAGATTGATCCTGAGGTTGCAAGCTATTGGAAAGAGCATTATGACCTCCGGCATATTTTAGAGCGAGACTGGGATGACCTGGGGCCTCGCTTGCAAGGGAAGATCAATATCTATGTGGGTGATATGGATAATTATTACCTGAACAATGCCGTCTATCTGATGGAAGATTTCCTCGAATCAACCCGTCCATATTATGCCGGCGAAGTTGATTATGGAGATCGGGCGGAGCATTGCTGGAATGGAGACCAGGAAAATCCCAATCATATTTCCAGGCTCAGGTACAACAGCATGTATGTGCCTAAAATTTTGAAGCGTATCGAAGCCTCTGCCCCCGCTGGCGCTGATCTGACAAGCTGGCGCTACTAGTACTTTGTAAGCGAATATATTAAGTATAGGTGATTTGCATTACGAGAAGTACAAAGGGTTCGAAACGTACGAAATACGTCTCGCTTCAGTTCATTCGTACGCTTTGTACCCATCGTACGCTTCGTACCATGCAAAGACGATGCTTCATTTCGCTGACACAGTACTAGGCCCGACAAAGTCTTGAATGCTACGTCCGAGACTTTGTCGAATAGACCAGATCGAGCTTAAGCACTTCCCTTTTCTTGCGATAAAATTTGTACAGCGCGGTTGCACACCCGATCGCGCCAAAGGATATACAAGAACGTTCACGTAGCGCCATAGCTAGAATGCACTTGCGCCAAAAGTGCTGCTGAAAGTTCGATATCCGGAAGGAGTTCTAGATGTGTTTAAGCGTATAATAATACATCTGTTTTCACGCTCAGTCTGTCGGTAAATTTCCCCTCAGGTATTGTCGTTTTTTGTCTGTTTTTGAGAGACCCTTCCATTATTGTCTCACGTGCTGGCCTAGTAAATATTATGTCTGTTGTCGCTTCCGTCAATCATCTCGCCAGAAAAGAAATATTAAAATTTGCTGCGCTTAATAGGTCAGTATCCAGTTCGATGCAGCGGCTGCTGCATACCGCTGCCCGTTCACTAACAATGCCGGCCTCTTTTTCAGCCGTTTTTGACGAAGAGGGTCAGTTGAAAGTGCATACCTGGTACGGGTTTGATGCAACTGCTTCTCCAGAAAGCAGCTTTCTGGATGCAGATTTGATGATTGCAGAGGACCTGAAAATCATCAGCGATGCGACAAAACATCCGACCTTTGCAAACGATGTTTGGGTGACAAACGGTGGCGTTCGTTTTTTTGCTGCGCTTCCTATTCGCACCTCCTCCAAGGCATTGATAGGCATGTTTTGCGTGCTAGACAGCGAGCCCCGTAATCTTACAAGCGATCAACACAAGATCCTGAAAGATTTTAGCAACATGGCATCTGAGGCCATTCTTCTTCGGCTTGAAAGCTCACTGATCAAACAGGCTTCTCAAAAAATCCAGCGGGGCAAAGTACGTTTTGAAAAACGCCTGGATCGTGTCGTTTCCAGTTTGCCCGTTCCATTTTTTGCAGTAGATAAAAAAGGGCTGGTGCAGGACTGGAACAGGTCATGTGTGGACAGTTTTGGCTACTCGGCTGAAGATGTGAAAGGAACGCAGGTGATTAAGCTCCTTTCACCGATGAAAGGCAATAGCAAAGTTGAGTTGCTTATCCAGCGTGTTTTTAATCGCCGGCGGATCTCCGGAATTAAACTGGTGATGATGGCAAAAGACGGAAATGAGAAGGAAATGCTGTGCCGCATGTTTCCCTATTTTGATAGCGAAGGAAATGTGGAATCCTGCGTCTTTGTGAATACAGAATTGACGGCCTTGCAGTGCTCAGATGTAACGTTCAACGAAACGCAGGAGGAATACCGAGAAATCGCCGCCGACTTGATGCGATTAAAGACCGCCTTTCTATCCAACATGAGCCATGAAATCCGCACCCCTTTAACGTCGATCATTGGGTTTGCAGATATTCTTGGTGAACAGGTAGACGATGCCAATCGCGAATTTACCCAACTGATTGAGGAAAGCGCGCAACGGCTGATGGGTACACTGGGGGCAGTACTGGATCTCGCCCAGTTGGAGGCGCATTCGCTGGAAATTAAGCTAGAGCCCACAGATCTGGTTGCCCATTCAACGCAGATCCTCGAAGAGTTTACCTCGCTGGCAGATGAGAAAAAATTGACGCTGCGGATTGATGCAGATGATGAAGTGAAAGCCGGCGTTTTCCTCGATCAATCTGCCCAGAAACGTATTATGCACAACCTCCTGAGCAATGCGATTAAGTTCACACGCAAAGGAGAGGTGGTGGTTGATATCAAGTCTAATCAGGAAACCGTTACGTTAAAGGTGGAGGATTCAGGTATCGGGATTGGCAAAGAGTTCTTGCCGCACATCTTTGACGAGTTTCAACAAGAATCAAAAGGGATTTCACGGATCTTCCAGGGCAGTGGTTTGGGATTGGTCATCACCAAAAAATTGGTGGAGCTCATGGGAGGCTCCATTATTGTAGAAAGCAAAAAGGGCAAAGGCACCACGTTTACAGTCACATATCCACGCCACGTTACTGAGTATCTTGCAGCGTAACACCCCGGAATTTTGCCGGGCGCATGTTTGTTGGAGATTTAGGAGAGCGGTTTGCCCTTCCCAGGTTTTGGTAATCGGGTTAAGGAGTTAGGGAATTCATATTTTCCAGAACCCAGAACCCAGAACCCAGAACCCAGAACCCAGCCTCATGCCTAGCCCCGAGCAGTTATCTAAGGATATTAAAGCAGAAGCTTTGCGGTTGGGTTTTTTTGCGTGCGGCATTTCCAAGGCGGAGCAGTTAGACGAAGAGGCGCGCCGGCTCGAGAACTGGCTCAATAATGGCCGGCACGGTACAATGGATTGGATGGGGCGCAATTTCGACAAACGCGTTGATCCACGTAAACTGGTAGATGGCGCGAAATCGGTCATTTCTGTGCTGCACAACTACTATCAACCTTTTGCACATTCTCCGGGAAAAGACGCTGGAAAAATAAGCCGGTACGCGTGGGGCGACGACTACCACGATGTAATGAAGGAGCGGTTGTATGCGTTGTATAACTGGATTGAGGCGCATGTAGGCGAAATAAGTGGGAGAGCATTTGTGGATTCTGCGCCAGTTCTCGACAAGGCGTGGGCAAAAAAAAGCGGGCTTGGATGGGTAGGTAAACACTCCAATCTGATCAACCAATCATTAGGGTCTTTCTTTTTTATTGGTGAGCTGATAATTGATTTACCCCTCGAACCGGATGGGCCCGTGCCTGATCATTGTGGGAGTTGTACACGTTGTATTGATGCCTGTCCGACAGACGCTATCTTCGAGCCGTATGCGGTTGATGCAAATCGGTGTATCTCTTATCTCACCATTGAGCACCGCGAGGATGATATCTCAGGTGATTTGCAGCAAAACCTGGATAACTGGATTTTTGGCTGTGATGTGTGCCAGGATGTATGCCCTTGGAATAAGTTTAAGCAGCCTACACAGGAGCAACGTTATCAGCCGCGCGCCGGCATGGTGGATACAAGGCTCGAAGAGTGGCTTGAAATAGACCTCGAAGCCTTCCGTAAACAATTTCGCAAGAATCCAGTGAAGCGAACCAAGTTTGAAGGCTTTAAGCGAAATGTGCGGATGGTGGCTGCAAATTCAGGACCTGTTGACAAATAGCGGGAAAAGTTCAGGCATACAAAAAGGCCGGCATTGATATGGGGACAAGCTATCAACACCGGCCTAAAGGGCTTGCAGTAAAATTTATATAAATGATCTTTAAAGAATCACTTAAGTCGTATCAAATTTGTAATACCAATCTATTAAATCATCCGGTGGAGGACAATCACATGGATATGTGGTTTTATTTGAAGGTTCTACAAAGATGATATGCATATTCCTGCTCTAAGAGACTGATTTTATTGATCTTAGTTCAAAACCCTGAATATGTTAAAGCCAAGCCGCACATCTCCTTCAAATACATCGAGGTCTCCACCGCGTAAGTATTGATCAGATGTCATCCCAACAGCATTGGTAACAACAATTTGAAAAACGTGGCCGGCTGTGGCTATCTCAAGTCCGCCGCCCCAGCTATCATAGCGAATGTCATTTCCGAAAACGAGGGTGCGTGTAAAGCCGGAAACGATAGGGACCCATTCTCCGATGATAGACAGGGTTCTGGTAAAGCGCCACCGACCGCCTAATCCAACCGTAATGAGCTGATCTTCACCATCCAGATCTTCCGCTGGATTGAGTAAAATGCCGGGGACAACAGCGAGGCCTATGTTATCGCCTAGCTGGCGCGTGAGGCTCATTTGTATGGTTGTCTTAAACCGCTCTCGGGCAAATTTATCTTTGTTGGGGAATTTTTGTGATACAAAATTTACTGAGGTTTGGAGGCTGACTCCAATCGGCCAATTTTTGGCTCCCCCTTGCTCAATAATTCCGTATCTGGCCTGGAATTCTACATCGTCGGCTGAATTGCTTCTTGCGAGGGCGACGAGGAAATTGTCTTTTATTGCATAACCCAGGCTCATGTAAATAATACCACTGCCGTCGAGTCCGTAAAATGCGTCGTATCCGTCAGAAATTTTTGGATTAAACCGATGCCCGATCAAAAAGAGCATGTTGCCGGCTTCCAGTGTTCTGGATGTAGGTAGATTGATTACCTTCCATCCGTAGAACGGATAGGCCTTTTTAGTTACCGGCGTTTTTTTTTGTACTTCGCTTACATCACCCAGATTGGTCACCCATTGTTCAATGGTACCAATTTCTTCTTCTGTGAGCTTGTCTCCAATCATAGGCATTTGCATGCCAACTATGCCTTCTTCGCCGCGGATCTTTTTGAGCAGATAGCTATCAGCTGGATTACCAGGATCTATAATTTTATGGTCCGGTGACGTAGCACTTTGCTTATCTACAACTGCATTGTAGAACTGATCGCGTGTGAGGTCCATGCCCATTTGTGGGACAGGGCCGGCGTGGCAGCCCACTGTTGTACAGCTACGCTCGAAAAGGGCAGCTACCTGCTCTTCTATAGCTTCTAAATCATGCGCCTCAATAGCTACTGATTCTTGCTCCTGCGCAATTGTCACCTCGGGCGTCGTTGCATAGAGCAACGTGATGAGGCTAACAAAGAGGAGGCGTAACGTTTTCTTCATCTTTTTTGTGATCTTTATTATTTGTGATTAATTGGAGTCACGCGTGGGGAGCAAAAAAATTTATTCTACACGTACATTCACTTCAATGACCGGGTTTTGGCCATCTGTAGGGTCATCATCCGTTTGGGGCTGTATGTTTCCCGAGGCGTCTTTTGCCTCTATCCGGATTACATGTGTTCCAGGCGGAGCGTCCCATAGGTATTCAAACAATGTCCATACGCCCGTAAACGGGTAGGAAAATTGATCGGGTGCGTTGAATTGTTGTGCAGGTGCCAGGCTTGCTTCGTTGGCGAGTAGCTCGCTTTGGGAGATAATCCTGGCTGATTGTGTTGGTTCGTCATTAATGGTAATATCAACTGCTGCTATGCCGGCATAGCCACTAAGCGCAAAACCTGCGATGCGGGTTGGGCCGGGAGTAAGCAGGGCACCTTTCAGAATACTTGTTGATTTACAACTGATATCAATGGTGCCGTCATCATCGTATCCCAGTATTTCCTGGTACGTGCCGAAGCGCGTGTCATCCGCAACAACTTCGATGCGTTCAATCCACTTGATGCTTTTGTATCCATAATGACCAGGCATCAAGAGCCGAACCGGGGCACCATGCTCATTTTCAAGGGGAGAGCCATTCATGGCGAACACAAGCATGGGTTCTATTTGGCCGGCATCTGATTGAGCCGCGGCGCCCTGCCCGTAAATTTTGTCTAGCTTGATGTTGTTTGTAAACCCATCTGCCCCGTACAGACGGATGCGTTTGCCTTGCTGCATGTTAATGCCGGCGCGGTCCAGAAAAACTCTCAGGGGCACACCCGTCCAGGTTGCTGTCCCGATGAGTCCCGGTACAGCATTGTTGTCCAGAATACAGCGCAAGGTTGCTATGAAAGTCTGTATGATGGTTGGGTCAGCATCCAGGTCAGCAAAACTGAGCGAAAGCGGATTGTCAACGAGTCCGTCTATTGCAAGCCGCCAGGTGTTTCTGGGTATTTGCTGCAATCCCTTCCATTCAGCGAGCGCACCATCAGCACCGTATTGTACAAAGAACGATTCTGTGGGGGTCAGGAAGGGGAACTCAAACCCTGTTGCAACGGGATCAACAGCCAGGCTTTCACATCCGGTCAGGGGTAACATTGAGGCGCCCAGCGAAATGCCAGCAACTTTCTTGAGGAAAGATCTGCGCGATTGCTTTGATATGTTAGCAGTTATGCTTGCTGGCATGTTATTGAGAGATAAACTCGGTATCAGTTAGTGTTTTGAGAAAAGCAATGAGGGCTGCTTTTTCTTCTTTCGTCAAGTTCAGTTTGCGGCCGGCTCCAATGAGCGGATCTATTGTTGGAGAAGGTTGTGCACCGCTGTTGTAAAATTCAATGACCTCTTCCAGGGTCTCAAATCTGCCATCGTGCATGTAAGGTGCTGTAATCTCTACATTTCTTAATGTGGGCGTTTTGAACTTGCCCCAATCGCTATCATGCTTGGTGATTTTTGCGAGCCCGCCGTCTTCATAAAACTCATCGAGGCCATTGTTATGAAAGCGGTTGTCTGTAAATAAGCGTGTGCCGTGGCAGTGGAAGCAGTCTGCTTTTTCGGTAAAGAATAAATCGAGCCCCAGCAACTCTTGCTCTGTGAGCAGCGTCAATCCAGCGCGATACTGATCGTATTTCGAGTTACTGGATATGAGCGTGCGTTCATATTGTGCAATGGCTTTGGTAGCCAATTCCGTTGTAACCTGGGTGGTCTCAAAAGCCTCGTTAAACATCGATGGGTAATCAGGATGGGCTTGCAGTTTCTCTACCACATGTTTCCACCGTTCGCCCATTTCAATTTTGTTTTCTACAGGATGTTTGGCCTGGGTTTCAAGACTCAAGACGCGTCCATCCCAAAAAAATGATTTCATCCAGCCGGCATTAATGATGGGCATGGAATTGCGGTCCGTTTCGCCGGCTACGCCTTTGCTGAAGGCTGTCAGATCAGAAAAAGCTGCTGATGGTGCGTGGCAGCTGGCACAGGAAATTGTGCTGTCGATAGAAAGAATTGGATCGAAGAAGAGACGTTTGCCTAGTTCAATGCCTTCTTCTGTCAGGGGATTGTCTTCCGGGATCTTCATGTCAGGAAAACCATCCGGAAGATCCAATGCATAAGGCGTGGGACCCGCTTTATGAGATGCGATATCACAACCCATAAAAAGGCCGGCCACGAGTGTCAGTATGATGAGTGAGCGTATCACTTTTTTAAATCCACGCTGTGCGGTATAACATGAACGTCTGAAGTTGATTAATCAGCCTTCAGTTCTCAGTCTTCGGTTGTCAGATTTTATCTTTTGCATTCATGAATGCTGACAACCGATCACTTAGAACTGAAGACCGATCACTGAAAACTGACTACTCTGTTGTAATGGATTCTATGCCAAATACAGATTCGCCATTGTCATAGAGCAACGTTTGGGCAGCAGGGTTACCCATGATGGCATTATAGTCGTCGAAGTCCCATTCATTGGGCCCTGTTAGCCATTCATCGAGGTTTACCGCGAGGTCCAGCATCCATGCCTGGCCGTCGACGTCAATATCGAGCGCAAGCTCTTTCTGTAACGAGAAATCGTTTCCGCCTGTAGGTCCGGTATGGATTCTGAAGGCGCCATCTGTACCGTAACGGCCTTCAAATCGCATGTAGTGGTAGCGTTCGGTTGCGCCATCTCCCATCGGCATCATCATGGGCCACATCATGTTGTCGAAATCAGTTGATCTTTCCAGATTGCCGAACACATTGTCAGCGCCTTCTATACCGAACGTAAACTGGATTGCGTTGTATTTGCCGGCAGGTACTTCTACAGCACTTAATGCGTGTGTGGTAGCATCTTCCTGGTTCATATAATGTGCACTGGCCAACGATACAAGATTGCCGTCTTCATCGCGCAGCGCAATGTCGGTTAGAATGTATTCTACCAACGTGACACTATAGCTGTGTCCAACAGCGCTGGTATAGCTCTGCTGGTTCAGCGCAAGATCTTGCCCGCCGATATTATTGGATAGCGAAACGGTAACCGTCCCTGATTGTGGATCTTCGGAGCCGAATAGATCGCAGCCGGCAAAGAAAAAGAATAACAAGGCCGGGAAGATGAGCCTTGAAAACGAAGTATGTAAATTCATCAATTTATTTTGCTTGCAGTTTTTAGAAGAATCGTGGACGCAGTTCGATCCCTAGAAACAGATCTCTGCTGTTGATCGTGTTGCGTCCGTACAGGACCTGGAAGTATTGCGCACTAAATCCTAGTGTGCGGAGTCCTGATGTATTGGTCGCGGGGCTTTTGGCAGCGTGGAAAGGATAAAGCGTTAGGCCCGCTCCAGCCTTTACGATGCGTTGATGCGTAGGCAAAGGATTGATCGCTGAGAATCCAACCTGAGGTTTCTTCAGCGCCCATGCGCCCGAACCGATTGCTTGTAAGAGGATCAGTCCGTTAAAGGGGGAAATGCCGGCTTCAGCATGAAACAGAAGTTCATCGCCGTAAGCGGCCTGGGGGTCAGTTATGCAGTGAATATCGCTACCGCTATTACAAGGCGTCGATTGCGACAGCAAATAAATAGAAGAACGATGGCGATACCCCAAACCTAACTGGGCGTATCCGGGAAACGGATAAAAACTTTGCCCCCAAAAGAGCGTGCCCTGAAAATCCACCTGGCCGGCTCCGGTACTGGGCGTGAAATTTCTTGTATATCCTGTGGGCACATAGGCCATCAGGTTAACAGATAACGATTGGCGCGCCGGCGTTTTGGCCAGCAGCGGTAGCAATGACAAGCGTCCACCAATGGCGATGCTCCCCAACCCAAAAATTCTGAATCGAAAAGAATGGTCGCGCACAAAGGTGCGCTTGTACGGGACGGAAAGAATGGCTGAGAAATTATCTGAGAGCCCAAACTCGCTGTATAAATACAGACTACGATCCCTGTACGTATCGCCCGGCAGTCCATTGATATAATCTGTTGCACGGCCATCAAACGTAAATTGTTGAGCCGCCGTAGCACTGCCGTAGGAGGTTTTTACATAAGCAGTCCCTTTAGGCAACGTCCAAGCCTGGCCGGCGGAAGTTGAGGGACCTAGGCAAGACAAGAAAATGAGGAGAATGCCGAGTGCCGAGTGGCGCGTGGCGAGTGGCGAATGCCGAATGCCGAATGTTGAGTGCCGAATGGCGAATGACAGACCGCCAAAGGCCCAACACTCGTCATTCGTCACTCGGCATTCGCCACTCAATATGTATTTTCTTGCTGACATGGTGCGATCTTGCGCAAGGCCTGGTTAACAAGCTCTGCTGAACGTAATCCTAGTTATCCCGTGCGCCTTCTATGATCCACTGTCGGATCGTGTTGAGGTCTTCAGTGGCAATGGCATTCCCACCGAGTGGCATGCGTTCTCCAATTTCTGCAGTACCCATGAGTTTTTTGATGATGTAGCTTTCGTCGGGCTTGCCTCTGGTTACATCACATGTTTCGAGCTGGACTGCTTCATTGCCGGGGCCTAAAACACTTTCAGCCGTTAGGACCAGAAAGTTTGAAGGCGGCGAATCTTCGTTGCCGTGGCAGAATTGTGAGCTACAGCTGTTATTGGCGAAGATGGGCAAAACGTCATTCTGGAATGATACCGTTGCTGCGGGGAAATCACTTTCGACAAAAGGAATATTGCAACCAAAATCTTCATTGTTGGAAACGTGTTCACATCCCATGAACATCAGGGCAACAAAGAGTGCTGAAAAAGCGCGGTATCGTATCATTTTTAATTTCATTGTTTGCAGTGATCGATTAAAAGTCCTGAATTCTTTTTACTTGATGATTAAAAGTGTCTGCTATGTAAAGCAGGTGGTTGACTTCATCGTAATATATTCCTTGCGGCGTGTTGAGCTGTGCTGAGACACCGGGTGTAGCGTCTGGCGAAAAGCCAGGCTCGCCGGTGCCGGCAATGGTTGTAATATTGCCGAAAGGATCTATTTTTCGGATGACATGATTGCCTGAATCAGCGATATAGATGTGGTGATCTTCTCTGAAAATGACGTCTGTTGGCCGGTTAAGCTGTGCATTTCTTGCACTGCCGCCATCTCCTGAATACCCTGCCTCTCCAGTGCCTGCAACCGTTGTGATTTCGTTTGTGAAGAAGTTGAGCCGGCGAATACGGTTGTTTTCTGTGTCTGCGATGTAAAGCGCCCAGTCGTGGGTGTTCATCGAAATCTTGCCGCCAGGGATGAACGATGCTTCATCATAAAAATTAAACGCGGCTTCCTCTTTGACACCATTCTCGAAGCCCGTAACGGTGCCGGCGTACGTAGAAATAATGCCCTGTAGATCTATTTGCCGGATTCGCTGGTTGCGTTGATCGGCGATATAAAGATTGCCATCCGGGTCAAACGTGACGCTGGATGGGAAAGCAAGTACTGCAGAGGAGGCTGGCCCGCCATCCCCTGCAAATCCTGCCGTTAAGCCAAAGGTTTTGATCGCTTTTAATGTGATCCCGTCAAAAACTTTAACCTTTGAGTTTTTCCAGTCGGTGACATAAAAATTGCCATCCGGCCCTACCGTGAACTCAGAAGGATTGTTGAGCGGAATTTCGCCCCCCGCACCGTCTGATCCGTCTCCCATGAGCCCGTTTCCAATAAAGGGGAAGAGATCTCCGGTAGGTGTAAGTTTTCTTATCGCGTGATTATTTGCGTCTACGATGTAAATTTCGCCCGTTTGAGCGAGTGTGATGGGTGCCATTTCGACATCCATCGGAAAGCTGAGTTGAGCGGATAACGCCGGCCCGCCAAGCCCTTGCATGCCGTCTACGCCGGCAACGCCCGCAATATTGCATAAAATCCCATCGCCTCTGCACGCGTTTTCGTCAATAGCTTCTTCTTCAGTCTGGTTAAATTCTTCAAACCCTGGCGTGAAGTCGCATCCCGATAGCAAAAAGAAGAGGGCAGTAAGCGTTAAAGCAAAGATCCGCTGTACATTGCAAGATTGCCTGTACGCGGTGTATGCCTGCTTAAAAGATTGCCCTATGTGATGCTTAGGGAAGTCCATTGTGGTGGTTGGAATGGGTCGTTAAAGAAGTGAAACAGGGTGTGTAAAACGAGGTGTGTAAAACACAGATAAATTGAGTACATCAGATAAAACATTGAAAAGCCGGCGGTTGAAGGGCGAAGCATGCCTTACGCCGCCGGCTTTTCTTGCTTGCAGCGTTATTCGTGACTTAGATCAACTCTCTTCGTCATTTGGTTGAATGTGTCTGCAATGTACAGGGTATGATTGCCTTCGTCGTATGCTACACCGTGTGGCGTATTCAGCATCGCTTCGGTAGCAGTTGTTGCGTCAGCTGAAAGGCCTTTTGTGCCTGTGCCGACAACTGTGCTGATTGTGCCATCAGCAGCTATCTTGCGAATTACATGATTTTTTGAGTCTGCAACAAAAATCTCATTATCATGCGTGATCACTAGATCAGTTGGTGCAGAGAAGCTTGCTTCGATAGCACGTCCGCCGTCACCTGAGTAACCAGCTGAACCGTTACCTGCAATCGTGAGAACTTCGCGTGTTGTCAGGTCAATTCTGCGGATACGATTGTTAAAAGTATCTGCCATGTACAAGGCTGTGCCGTCCTGGTTGATCACAATTTTACCGCCTGGAGAAGCATCTGGGCCCTGTGGGCTATCAAACTGAGCTGCTTCACCGATTCCGTCAGCAAAACCACGCTCACCGCCTGCGAACGTTGAAATGGTGCCATCAGGAGTAACCTGACGGATACGGAAGTTGCCCTGGTCAGCAATGTAAATCATACCATCTGGAGCAAAGACCACTGCGGCAGGCAAGTCCATTTTTGCCTGGCCGGCAGGTCCGCCATCACCATCAAGTCCCTGTACGGAGCCGATTGGGGATGTGGTCTGCATTGTGTTCTTGTCAATTTTCTTGATCTTCCAGTTGTGCCAGGAAGCAAGATAATAATGTCCATCAGGGCCGATTGTCAGTCCTACAGGATGGTTCAGGTTCAATTGATCAGCAGGACCTGTGGCATCATCGCCCAGGTTGCCGGCGCCGATGAAACGTGAAATTGTGCCATCTGCATCAATTTTACGGATAACATGGTTATTCCAATCCGCAATGAAGAGCTCGCTTGCTGGTCCAACAGTGATGTCCATTGGCCAGTAGTGTCTCGCGCTTGTGGCAGGTCCGCCGTCACCGCTGAGGCCGAGTTCTCCGCCAATACCGGAAACGTTGCAAAGGACGCCAACGCCTCCACAAGCTTCTACTGGAACGGGGGGTGGATCTTCACCACCTTGTCCATCAACACTGTCACATCCGGTTGCTCCCAAAGCCAAAAGGGCAGCGCCCGTCGCTGTCAGTGCAATTTGTTTACTTTTTTTAATGAGTGGTAAAAAGCCCCTCATGGTACGTACCTCCTTGAAAAAATTGTTGTAGTTGAATTGACATATGAATCCTGTCAGGTAAAAAAGGCCTGACGCATAGAGGGGCTAGCTGGGCAGCAATTAACTACATTTACCCATCGCAGGGCAATCGCATGTTGATGTGTTAAAAAATTCAACGGGGGATTAGATGCGGGAAAAGGGAAGGGATATCCATGTATAAGGCAAGGAATCGCCGTATTTCTGACTCACATGGGTATGTAACCGGTACAAAAAGCGCATATTAAAGAAGTCTAAAGCCCGCCCTTTGATCACCTCATCTTAACTACAAAGTGCACGGCATGGCTTATTTTTTAGCAGCCTGGTTAAAGCATCGCATCAACTTTAGTCCATTCTTAGATAACCAGCGCCTTTACTGCATAGCATTTACTGAATTACCAAGGCTGAATAGTTGCCCAAAATGAAAACCAAGTATTGGGCTAGACCCCATCCATTGTATACTATATATGGACTCTTTGTCCTGTGTATGCTGCTGTTAACAAGCACAGAAGCACGGGCGAATAATATCCCATACAAACTATACAAGATTTCCGATGGGCTACCCCACGAAAACATACAGACAATAGAGCAAACGCCAGACGGACGTCTTTGGGTAGGCACATCTGCGGGGTTAAGTTTTTACACAGGCTCTGGATTTACACCTGTTCGTTTCCTCGATGCATCGAGTACAGCGGATATCATGGAGATTGAACCGCTCGGAAATGACGATATATGGGTGGCAACCAATCAACTGGGTGTGTGGCAGGTCAGGTATCAGCATGCAGTGCAAGCATTTCCGGCCTTGGCAAATGTTCGTGCAAGCAGGCTCATCGCCCGAGATGACACCATGTATGTGTACGGCCAACAGAATCTTTGGAAAGTATCCTTGTTGGACGAACAGATAAGTAGCCATCCGTATCGCGTTGCGTCTTCCAGGCCCAACACCAATTCACCGCATGCAGCGCTTACGCAAATCGTGAGTGCTGATATTGATGGGAAAGGGAATCATTGGGTGCTGGATAAAAAGAGGGGGCCGGGTCGGCTCATGCCAGACGGAACGATTTACTTTGTAGACAGCGATGTGGCTGAGGAATTTGGCGAGGAAGGCTGGTATGCTTTGCGTTTTGATGAACAGGGCACCGCATGGGCGACACACGAAAAAGCCGGACTGTTTAGATTTTCGACCGATGATGGCAAGCTCGAATTGGTCATCAAGGAAGTGGGTATACGGCACATCTGTGTTACGCCGGCGATGATTGTCGTTACTTCCTATAATCATGGTGCACTGTACTGGAGCCTCAAAATGAATAAAGTGATGCCTCCGATGAATGAGGCGTCAGGTTTACCTACCAGTCGGGTCAACTGTATTTATCGTGACCACGAAGGCAATGCATGGATTGGTACGCAAATAGGTTTGGTTCATATCAGCCATCCCGGCGTCAGGCACTTGATGTCGATAGGTGAGCGTCCGCTTCTGAATATTAACGCAGTCTATAACGATCAGGACCAATCACTTTGGGCCAGTTCTTTCTCCGAGGGTTTGTTTCAGTTGTATCCGGAGAAAAAGTCTGTACTTCCTGGAGGAGAAAACCGCTGGTCTGATTTATTTGAGGGGCAGGACAATCGTTTGTACGCATTGGGTGGAAGTGGCTGGTTTTCTTATGACGGCAAAGGCTCCTGGGGGCAGGTCCAGTCTTATGCCGGCGGATACCATGGTGACGTGGATCGGAATGGTACAGGTTATTTCTGGCATGCTGATGGCATTTATGAGCATAAGCCGGGTCGGTCAGCCTCGCCGGTCTTTATGTGGCCCGTTGAGGAGCAGGATTTCCATTATCAAACGCTGAACAAGGACGGAAATCTTATTGTTTGGGCAAATGGTCAATTATTACAGCTTCCAATAGGAGACAAAACAGGACGGAAGAAGTCAGAAAAAAGTAATGCGATTCAACTGATTCGTAATGCCTCGGCATTCAGTAATATTGCGGTAAAAGATGTTGAAGCTGATCATCTGGGACGAACCTGGGTAGCTTTGCTTGGCAATGGTTTGCTTTGTGTCGATCAAGATACCACGATGCAATTTTTACCCGGCTATCATATCGAAAAACTCGCCGTT
>JBGCEN010000215.1:0-14001 GCA_045106435.1 Rhodothermales bacterium | reverse complement strand
TTGCATTTGCAGCAATTTTTGTTCAAATCAAGGCGCTTTTTGTGTTCGATGCAGCGCATCGGGCGCAAAAAGGAACGCAGATATGGGCAAAAAGGGCGCACAATGCACCTCGGAAATAGATCGTAGACAGGTTCTAAGACCCTTTGCCGTCACCAAAGGAGCCATCTGTGTAAAACCGGGCGGTGAGGAAGCTCAACCCTACGGACGTGTTCTTTTGGCCAGTAGCCACCTTTTTGGTACGCATGTTAAACACCCCGCTAAGCCGGTTGCCATATTCAGCAGAGTAGCCGCCCGTCATCAAATCAATGCCATCGATGGTTTCTATGTCGACGATGCTGAAAAGCCCGCCTGAGAAGTCGCGTTGATGGAACGGTTCATACAACTCCATGCCGTCCAGTGTTATGAGAACTTCGTCTGATTCTCCACCACGGATCGCAAACTTGGAAGAGAAGTCGCTGGACGAAATACCGGGGAGGCGGGCTACGGCGCGGGTTACATCTTCCGCCCATGACATGTTTTTGATGTCTTCTTGTGTAAGGGTTTGCTGCGATAAGCCGGCGCTTCCCATAATTGAAAAATTGCCCGGCGTTACCGTGATTTCCTTGAGCGAAATGGAAGACCGCTCAAGCCTGATGATGCCGATATCTGAAGTTTGCGATGTTGTAACGCTGACGTCTTCAATGGTCGTTGAAGTATAGCCGATCATCGAAATGGTCAGGCGGATGAGCCCTTCTTCAACATTGCTGAGCGTAAACTGCCCGTCGGTATTTGTGGCTGTACCATGCTGAGTACCAATGAGCAAGATATTTGCACCCGGCAGTGGTTCTCCTGTGTTGTTATCAACGACAACTCCCTGAATGGTACCTGTCAAGAGAGATGCACCAAAGGAAGAGAGCGGGAGGCACAGGGCGAGGAGGAGCAGAAAGCCTGAGTATTTCATGGATCCAATAGATTTGTGTCATGAGCGCCGGGTGAAGGCATTTGATACTGAGACACAGAGAAGGACCCGAAGGCGTAAGGCGAGATCAAATGAAGAAAAAAGGTGGTATTCAAGCGAGGCTAAACTGATAAGCTTGGCAGGTGTCGCGTTGTCTACAGAAAGTGCGTTATACAGGGTGTAATTCTTTAATAAAAAATATGCCGTTTACCTATGAGGCATCCTCTCTGTTTAGCGATAGTTCTTTTAACAGCAGGCTTATGCCCTGTGCCATCTCTTGCTCAGTTTGAGCAAGTAGAGTGGAAGCAGGCAGATGGGCCTTTTGGCGGGCGTTACTGGGAATTTGCTGAAGATCCTTATACGGGTAATATTTGGACAAGCGCGAGTAATAAGGTTTATTTTTCGACGAATAAAGGAGCGTCCTGGACTTATACAGGGCTTGAGGTCGAACGTCGTGGAAGCTTTGCGTTTAGGAGCGACGGGGCTATTTTTGCCGGCACTCATCGGTCATACGATGGAGGGGAGTCATGGCGACGGGTTAACCTCGCAGATAGTATTTACATCAGGTCAAGAGTATTTCATAATGTTGAAAGTACTTTGGTCGCGGCTACTAATTATGGCGTCCATGGTTCAGACGATGATGGAGAAAGTTGGCGGGTCCTTTCTACAGAGGACGTACGGAAGGTGTGGTCGGTTGACGACCGCATAATTGCACACACATATTCTGGGTCTGCAGGTCAGAACAAACTTATTCAGTCAGAAGACAATGGCTTGACCTGGAGTGTATTTCCAATTCCATTGGCAAGGGAAGTACAAGATTTTATGCATACAGCAGATGGGATATCTTATTTGCTCTTCGAAGATTCATATGGATATTTGCTTTATGAATCATCTGATTTAGGGGAGTCATGGGAGCTATTATCTACGAGAATATTGGGGCGAGAATTTATAGGCATTACACCACAGGGTGAACTAATCATCGAAGGCGGAAACCACATTTACAGTTATTCGCTAGAAACAAATCAAGCCTCATTGATCTTCGAGGCGATTGATCGTGATGTGACATTAACTGGTTCGAGTAGGAGAATTACTACAAGTATGCTGACAAAAGATGGATCAATGTATTTATTCATCAACTACAGTGAACTTATGAGAACAGATGATTTAGGGGCTACATTCACTCATCTGGAAGGAACGGGAATAATAGGAACGATAGTGGACCAAATAGTGCTCGATAAGGAAACGGGAGATATATGGGCCGGCACTAGGGACTATGGCGTTTTCTTGTCAAAAGATGAAGGAGAGACGTGGGCAAATAAAGGGTTCTTTACCTACAGTTTAAGCGCATTGTCATTGGGAAATCAACCAGGTGAATTATGGGCTTCAACCTATCAGAATGGTTTGTTTAGGTCAATGGATAATGGTGATACCTGGGACTTTTTTGAGTCAGATTCAATCTATGGCAAGGCTGATGATATTCAATATGATAAAGCCGGTGATATTCGGTACATACTTTTGCATGATGACCTCTATTACTCAAGGGATGGAGGGGAATCCTGGATAGGTATGAATGCACCTCACGACAACTCAAGCCATGACCAGCCTGTTGAAGGATTTACAATTGGTCCAAATGGCGAGATTTACGCCAGGGTTTTGTTTGCTCAATTGGAAGGCAAGCATGGTATTTTTCGAACAAATGATCTGGGCACAACCTGGGAAATGGTTCACGAAGGATCTTTTGAGAGGCCGTGGAAAAGTAAATTGATGTTTGATTCGTCTGGGACTTTATGGCTCGGAGAATACAACTTTCTATATCGATCCAATGATAACGGAGTGACGTGGGAGGAAGTACTTTCTTTTCGAGGCCGGGTTTACGCCTTGCTCGAAACACCTGACGGTTCCCTTTGGATGGGGTATGGCTATGGTTTGATGCGATCGGTAGATGGTGGGATTACATGGATAGAAGATCATGAGAACCTTCATGAATGTGTATCATCGCTTGTCTGGAATGAGGCAACGAGTGAATTACTGGCGGGTACAGGCAGTGGGGTTTATAAAGGATACATAGACACCTCTATTCATGTCGATATTGAAGCCCCAACTGAACTGGTGGATGAATCAGATACAGAGCTCCATAGTTATCCAAACCCGGTGATAGACGCAACGCAGGTATCATTTAGCCTTATTGAAGATGCACAGGTTCGATTGGTGCTTATCGATCAACTTGGCCGGCAAGTATCAGAACTCTTGAATACGCATGTAGCTGCCGGCAAGCATGAGATGAATGTCGATTTCTCCAAATTGGCGCCGGGTGTCTACTTTTATCGGTTACAGACACCAGCAAGGGTAGAGAGCAAGTCTGTTCTGCACATCAGGTGAAGAGGAAGCGGCGGCATTGAATATCGAACACCCAACAAGAAATGTCCAATTACAAAGTGTTTTTCAAATCCTTCAACATTCAAAATTCCTTGTTGGGTGTTCGATATTCAAGATTTTGTCCAAAAGGACAAAATCGAGGTAAGTACGTACCTGTAATTACATGTTTTCTATTTAGTTAGCTTGTCCGTACCTTGGTTTTCAGCCTTTTGAAAAATGGAGTAAGGGCATGCTTGAGTCGGGAAAACCACGTCACGAACAGATCAGCGATTGGATTAGAGAGCGGATTGACAGCGGCGCATTTGTACCCAATTATCAGTTACAATCCGAAAAGCAAATCTGCGAGCAGTTTGGCGTGAGCCGCATTACGGTGCGGCGGGCCTTGCAGACATTGGAAAGCGAAGAATTGATCTACCGCCGGCAGGGGCTGGGCGCCTTTGTCGCAGACAAGCGTGTGCCGCAGGGGATGGTTAGGCTCACCAGTTTTGTGGAAGACATGGAGCAGGCCGGCCTGATTGCCAGGTCGCTCATTACATCTTATGAACAAGTGCCGTGCCCTGAGTCTGTTGCTACCCGATTGGAAATCGAGCCCGGCAAGAAAGTGTGCAGACTAGAACGCTTGCGGCTGGGAGATGGAGAGCCCATTGCGTTTGACCGAACCTGGTTACCTATATTTTACGGTCAGTTGCTGGATGGACATGATTTGAAAGAGGATACAATCTACCGGATTCTCGAAGAGGAATATCAGATTGATGTGCTGCGGGGGCATTACCGTCTGGATGCTGTAAATGCAGATCAGTTACTCGCGGATCAATTAAAGATCAAGGAAGGCGTTGCCTTGTTTCTGATCGAACGCACCTCCATGACTACAGGCAATAAGCCGGTGTATTTTCAGCGCCGCTACTACAGAACGGATCGGGTCTCATACGAAATAGAGCTTCAAAGAGACGCCAGGCAACGGCACGCCGGCTCACAGGGCATGCCTTTGCGCGAGTTTGCACCGAAGTTTAAAGGAACGATATAGGTGCATCAAAGATGAATATCTTTGATGCGTTCCGGGTTTAGGGTTCAATGTTTAGGGTTTTGAACGAGAAAACTGTATTCGGCGAAAAGCCTCGTATAGAAGGGTTGAATGAGGAGGTTCCAGTTTAGAAGAAAAGTGAACCGTACAAGAAATAGCTAAAATTATCAGAAAATGGCTATTTTCATCCCATCATCCCATCATCCCATCATCCCATCCTACTCCGACGCGTACTCAATTGCATCCTCGTCGTCTATCCAGGGTCTGCCGTGCTTTCGCTGGATGTACTGTACTGCGCGGTGGGGGCTCAGGTGGAATTGTTCGTCGCCTAAGCGATCTGCAAGTCCTGAACGCCGGAGTACGCCGCTAACGGAGCCATGCACGCCGGTGAAGTGCAACTCGATATCTCGTTCTGCCAGTTGGTCTACTACGGAGAAGAACGCTTGTACCGCAGTAGTGTCCAGGTCGTTTACCGAACTGGCGTCGATGACAACGGTGTGGATATCCGTATTTTTGGGTTGGTCGCAGATCTGAACGATCATCTCTTTTAAATAATCTGCATTGGCATACGAGAAAGAGGCATCAACACGAATGATGAGGATGCCATCGAGTAGCTTTGCTTCCTCAAAGACGGCTACATCACGATATGAACGGGTGCCTGGCAGGTTGCCCAGTACGGCCACGTTGGGCCGGCTAATCCGGTACATGATGGCAATCACCGATGCAGCGATCCCGATCATGATCCCTTTTTGCAACCCGAATATGAGCGTTACCACAAACGTCATCAGCGCGAGATTGCCGTCTGCCCTTTTCATTTTGTACAGATTGAATAACCCCTTCACGTTGATCATTCCAAATGCAGCAACCATAATGATGGAGGCGAGGATTGGTATGGGCAGGTAGTAAAAGATTGGGGTTAAATACAGGAGGGTTAGTGCGATGAGAATGGCAGCGAATAAATTCGCCAGGGGAGATTTGGCGCCGGCCTGATCATTTACCGCAGAACGGGAAAACCCTCCTGAAACCGCATAGCTTTGAAAAAAACTACCCGCAAAGTTGGCCATCCCAATCGCAAAGAGCTCTCTGTTTGGGTTGATGGTATGGTTGTGCTTCGTCGCATAATACTTTCCCAGAGATACGACATTGGTAAACTGTATCAAGGCAAGGGTAATGGCGCTTACAAATAACTGACCTGCCAGGTCGAAATCAAACATCGGAATGATGAAGGCGGGCAGGCCAGTGGGTATTTCTCCCAGTACGCGAACACCGAGTTCATGCAACTCGAAATACCAGGTAACAAAAATACTGAGACTTACTGCTAGCAAAGCTGAAGGGAAACGGGGCTTCCACTTCTTTAATGCTACGAGCAGAACAATACCAGCAAGGCCGATCGCAAGAGACAGCAGATGCGTGTCCTCAATGTTTTTGCCGGCTTCTATCAATACGATGATGATTCGCTCTGCCCTGGGAAACGACAGGCCCATGATATTCGATAGCTGGCTAAAGCCAATGATGGTGGCTGCGGCTGAAATAAACCCGAGGATAACAGGTCGCGACAATAAATTTACCAGAAAGCCCATGCGCCCGATAGAGAGCACGATATGGACCAGCCCCACCATGGCTGCAAACATGATGGCAATTTCTACATAGCGCTCCGACCCCGGCTCTGCAAAAGCCCTGAGGGTAAACACAACGATGAGGCTATCAATGGCAACCGTGCCGGCTGATAATTGTCTGGATGTGCCCAGGAATGCGTAAACAGCCAATGGAAGAAGGGAGGCATACAGGCCGTGGATAGGTGGCATGCCCGCAAGCATAGCATAGGCCATGCCTTGCGGGATCAGCATAATGCCGACGGTGAGGCCGGCCATTACGTCGCTTTTTGCATCCGAGCTGTTATACGTTCGAAACCAGGAAGACATGCATTTTTTAGTTCAATGTTGCAGCATCCTCATTCAGTTGTTGTTTGGGTCTTGTTTATAGCCTGAAAACCAGGGAATTAAACAACAAACCAATGAACAAGCATGAAATTATGCTGCAATCGAGCGTTCCACTTTATCAGAATTGCCCTGGGCCCAGGCAGCAAAATGTCCGTTTACATAAACGGCTTTAAATCCGTTGTGCTGAAGCATAGCCGTTGCAACGGCTGCACGCGCACCACTTTGGCAATGCACAAGGTATGTTTGATCTTTTGATAACTCATCTATGCGATCAAGAAGTCGTGTATGTGCAATATTAATTGAGCCGGGCATATGACCCTGACTAAACTCTTCAAGCCGTCTTACATCTAGTACTTGTGTATTCGCAGTATGATGTGCTTCGGTCAGATCCGAGGTTGTAATTTCTTCGATAGTCACCAGGTCGGAAATTTGCCCCAGTTCGCTAGCCAGTATGTAACCAGCGATATGATCCAGGCCAATCCTGATCAAATTATTCACTGCTTCAGTTACATCAGGCGCTTTTTCAACGATGAGATAAATCGTTTTAGCTGGATTGATGAAAGAGCCTGTAACTGTCGGGAAAGAACTGTTAAGGGGCGCATATAGTGACTCTTTAACATGTTGCTTCATGAAGGCTGAACGATCCAGCCGCATATCTACAATCACAACATTGTCCTGCCCCGCCTTGCTGCCAATTTGTTCAGGTTGAAGTTTGGCCGGCTTGGGTAATGCGCCTAAAATGCGCGGCCCCATTTTGTTTTCCCTTTTCATGCGCCCAAAATAAAGCGGCGGCTCTGGCTGGCCATCCAGAATGGCATCTACAAAAGCTGCTTGATTACCCAGCGCTGCCTGTATAGACACGTTAAAGCGTTTTTCATAGCCAACCGTTGATTCGGGTACTGCACCCAGTGCCTTGCCGCATGCACTGCCGGCTCCGTGGCCTGGCCAGACTTGCAGGTATTCAGGCAGTGTGAGAAACTCTTGTACCGACTTGTACAGCTGCTCTGCAGACACCTGTTGTGCGCCTTCAACGCCAGCAGCAGACTCGAGCAAATCGGGCCGGCCGAGGTCTCCTACGAATACAAAGTCGCCCGAAATGATGCCCATCGGCTCATCTGCACCACCACCATGATCCGTGACTAAAAAACAAATGTGCTCCGGCGTGTGTCCGGGGGCATGCACGACTTCGAACTGGATATTACCAATCTTGAATACATCTCCGTTTTTTAGTGGCTTGAAGTTGTATTTGCTGTCCTGTGCCCAGAAATATTTCCAGTCAGCGTCCCCCTCATCCGATAAATACAGATCTATATCGTATTGCTCCGCAAATTCTCTGGCACCAGATAGAAAGTCTGCATGGATGTGTGTCTCAGAAACTGCTTTAATCGTTAAGCCTTCAGTTTTTGCAATTTCCACATATCTTTCAATATCTCTTTGTGGATCTATGACAATTGCATCGCCTGTTCGCTGGCATCCGACAATGTAAGCGTACTGCGCGAGTTTGGGGTCAAAAACTTGTCTGAAAAACATATTCGTTGTTAAGCTTGGGATGGGTCGGAAACGTCATATATATCAGGTGTTGGTAGATCAATATATCATTACTTGTAATAACAACTCGTAATATACTGAGATCTAACCTATCCAGTTCTTTGTACATGGTCCGTTTGGTATCGTACCAACCAGTACATGTTTAAAGGACTGTAATGGCTTATAGATATCAACAATAGGTAAGTTTTACAATAGGTACGTTTTGTAGTTGGTACGTTTTAATGAGGCAGGGATGGCTTCAAGTAACCGTACGCCAACGCGCCGGCTGTAGCTGCAAGGAGAGAGAGCATCATCACGTAGGCCCCATTACCAATAAGTGCGTAGAGCGGACCGGGGCAAGCACCCGTTAGTGCCCAGCCAAGGCCAAAAATTGTCCCACCAATCCATTGGTTGTAGCCTTTGTTGAAAGGCTTGGGCTCAATGACGATAGGTTCTCCGCTGATGGTTTTTACCTTGAATTTTTTTATCAAGGCAATGGAAGTTGCGCCAACAGCAATGGCGCTTCCGATCACACCGTACATGTGGAAGCTTTGGAAACGAAACATCTCTTGAATTCTAAACCAGGAGATTACTTCACTTTTGGTTAAGATAATGCCGAAGATGATGCCGAATAGCACGTACATAAACATGCCGGCTACGCTGAGTGTCCCGGCTTCTTTATTGATCACTGTCGAAGTAGTTGTCATGAGAATTCCGGGCTAAAGGAGGATGGGATATAAGAAGTGGGTGACAAGCAGACCACCGATAAAAAACGCGATCGTGGCAAACAGAGAGGCTTTCTGGAAATTTGACATGCCTGAGATGGCGTGTCCTGAGGTACATCCGCCGGCGTAGCGCGCGCCAAATCCAACCAGGAATCCGCCAAAGACGATAATCATGAACCCGGAAAAAGAACCCGCATTGCTCCAGTTGAATATCTCTGCAGGTACCAGACCATTAAAGTCGGTTACACCGAGCATGCCAAGATCAGCTTTGGTTGCTTCAGACAATGCAATAGGATCCGGATTCGCGAGCAGGGTAGCGGCAATGTAGCCGCCAATCCCAATGCCCAAAGCAAAGATCAAATTCCACAATCCTTTTTTACGCCAGTTATAGTTCAGGTATTCTAGTTTTCCCGGCAAGATAGCTGCGCAGGCATGTCTTAGACTCGACGAAATACCAAAGGCTTTACCGGAGAATATGTAGAGGGCCGGCACCATCAAGCCAATAAGGGGTCCTGCTACATACCAGGCCCAGGGTTGGGATATAAACTCAAGCATGGTTGAATTCTAATACTCGTTCGTTTGATAAAATATAGACTGATTGTGAGGTTCAGTCTTTTGAGATACTCTTTTATACGCCACTGTTGCCCATGCAGTGAGATTTCTAGCTCCAATCGAGCAAATTTGACAAAAACTTCGTTGTTGAACCCCCTTGCTATTTTCATGCAATTGACAGTAAAAATGTGTGGGAAATTTTAACGGTCAAGGGATCGGCTCAAATTTGTACAAAACTACAGAGATGTGTTAAAAGCAGAGATGTGGTTCGCAATACACAACGTGCTAACGCAGTAGGTAATAAATCTTTCTTTGTTAAGATATGCAGAAATAATGACTTAGCCCATTATGTTGGTCTCGTTGATTTGGATAAACACCCGATTTTTGCTGGAAATTAATCGCGGGCCATACCATAAAATGATGCTGAAAATTACATCCGGGCTCCCCCTTGTAAAGTTCCTGGGGTCGCATCTCAGATGGAAGTGCTTTTCTCGGGTGAAACCAGGGTTGCTACACAAATAATCGCGCAAAACTTAAAGATTGTCGATTATTTGAAAATATTTATAACATCATTAAGCCCATGCGGAAATAATACCTTGCATATTACCTGAATTCTTAATATTTATTTTACATCCTTAAAACAAAACTGCGAAGTATCCACTGCAGTTCAGGATGGTTTTTTCAGGATTTCAAACGCTTGCTCCCCGGCAGTGTTGACAGTCGTGTTAAACACTGTAGCATTGAAGGAGTGTGTAGGTGTTTTGCTTCTGACGGTTTATCGGCAAATTATATTCACCCAACCAGCTACGCACCTACCATGCGAAAGGCAACCACATACGTATTTCTATTGGCTTTGCTATTGCCAGCAGTAGCAGTTGCACAAACGGGGAAGATCTCCGGTCGTGTTACTGATGCAGGTAATGGGGAAGCGCTTCCTGGTGTTAACGTCATTATAGATGGCTCAACCCAGGGTGGCGTTACAGACCTTGATGGATATTATAACATTATTAACGTTCGCCCAGGCGAATACAGTGTTCGAGCTTCTTTTGTGGGGTATAATACCCGTTTGACAGAAGGTGTTCGCGTTAACACAAACCTGACATCTACAGTCAACTTCCTCATGCAGGAAGATCAGGTTGGGCTCGAAGAAGTTGTAGTTACAGCTGAACGACCGATTGTACAACGCGATATTTCTGCTAACATTGCCACGCTAACGGCAGATGAAATTGAAAACCTGCCCGTATCCGGTGTTTCAGAGGTCATCAACCTGCAGGCCGGTATTGACTCAGGTCTTTCCATCCGTGGCGGCGGGCGCGATGAAATCGCTTTTCTGGTAGACGGCATGTCTACAGCCGGTGGGCGAACTACTGAGCCTTTTATGAATGTGAGTTTCACCTCTGTGGATGAGGTTCAGATTCAAACAGGTGGTTTTAACGCTGAATACGGCAACTTGCGTTCAGGTTTGATCAACCTGGTTACAAAAGAAGGTAGTCGGACGCAATACACTGTTGACGCTGTGATGCGTTACAGTCCGCCGACCAAAAAATACTTTGGTCCGCAGCCGGGTAACGAAGAATCGTACTTTATGCGACCTTTCGTTGATCCAGATGTTGCCTTTGTTGGTACGCATACAGAGGATAGTGGATGGGATCAGTATACGCGTGAATTTTACCCGCAATGGGAAGGATACAATGCATTTGCTGATCGCCTGGCCGGTGATGATGACCCTGCAAATGACCTGTCTCCGCAGGAGCTACAACAACTCATGATGTGGCGTTTGCGTCAGGACTTCGAGCCAGATACACCAGATTTTGAAGTAGATGCTACAATTGGTGGCCCGGTACCTGGTGGACAAAAACTAGGAAATCTTCGTTTCCTCGCCTCTTATCGTCAGACACAGCGTGCTTACGTTGTGCCTCAGCAACGTAAAGGATATGAAGGGTATACAGGGCAATTTAAACTGACTTCCGATGTGGGTACCGGGATGAAGTTTGTGCTGAACGGTATGTTTGCACAGGAACTCGGTATGAACACGAGTAACCAAGCGTGGACAAGTTCATTCGACCGTGGAGAATCTCCTGATTATCCCTGGGACAACCGTTCTGATTTGATGGCGTTGATCTCAAATGGTGATCATGTATTCAAAAACAACAATTATACGCTTTCTGACATTGACCGCTTCCATATTGGGGCTGAGTTTACACATGCCGTAAATCAGAACACATTTTATGAAGTGCGTTTCCAGCGTCAAGAAACTGAGTACTTTACCCGTCCCGGACCTGCACGTGTACAGGACAATATTATTAGCACCATCGCTGGTATTCCTGTAGATGACGCGCCATTGTCATGGGATCCACAGCCAGGTGGCCAAGGCGATATCTATCTTGGTGGAAACCTCCTCGGTGGCGGGGGGCGTGGACGCGATACATCGGATGTAGTGCGCTACATGGCTCAGTTCGACATTACCAGTCAGGTTAACCGCTTTATGCAGGTGAAAGCCGGTCTTTCTTATGACTATGGCGATTACAATGTTAACCATGGTGACCAGGACTCATTCCACGTGCATCACGCCAATCCGAAGTTTAAATGGAATCGCCAGCCGCACGTAGGTGGTGGGTATGCGCAGACCAAACTTGAATTCCAGGGCATGGTTGCTAACCTGGGTGTACGTTTGGACTATTTCCATGCCGGCGGAGAATGGGTGAGCTACGATGCTTATAGCCGTGCATTTACAGCCAAGTTTGGCGCGGCTAACCTCGAAGAAAATCTGCCTACTGAACCTACAGACAGACAGTTCTTCGTGAGTCCACGCGTTGGGGTTTCTTTCCCGATCACCGTGAACAGCAAGCTTTATTTCAACTACGGTCATTTCCGTCAGATTCTGGATCCGCTGAGCTTATTCCTCGTGCGGTCTGAATTCTTTACGCAAACGGCGGCGCTTGGTAATCCAAACCATCCAATGCCAAGAACTGTGGCTTATGAAGTAGGATATGAGCACAACCTGTTTGACCAGTTCCTGGTCCGTGTGGCAGGGTTCTATCGCGACGTTTCGAACCAACCTCGTAACGTCAACTACTTGAGTATCGATAACCTGGTTGATTACGATGTAGCCTTCCCTTACAACTATGAAGATAACCGTGGCTTTGAAATCACGCTTTCCAAAAACCGTGGTCGCTGGGTACGTGGTTTCTTGAACTACACGTTCCTTGTGCGTAAAGAAGGAAACTTTGCTTACAACCAACAGAAAGAAAACCGTGTTGAACAACGTATTTTCGAAGAGAATGCGCGTAACACGCTTTTCCGTCCACAGCCTGAGCCATTTGCTCGCGCCAACGTGGAATTCCTCACGCCTCAGGACTTTGGTCCTCAGTCTGGCAACTTCCGCCCACTCGCTGACTGGCGCTTGAGCTTCCTGACTCAATGGCGTTCAGGTGATACGTTCACCTATGCCGGCGCCGGTGGTGCCGAGATTCCAGGTATCAGGGACAACATGAAGTGGAAAGATTACTGGAATCTGGACATGCGTATAAGCAAGAACTTCCAGGTTGGCTCTGGCCGTGCCCAAATCTTTGCAGACATTAACAATGTCTTGAACATCAAACGCTTGCAGCGTTTTGGTGCCCTGGCTGGAAGCTTCAACTTCGAACGCTACATGGAATCTCTCCACCTGGAACGCGATGCATTTAGCGAACTCGGGGACGAAGAATTGCCATCCTACCTTATTCCTGGTAGTGATCAGCCTGGTGACTTTCGTGATAGCGGTGTTGAGTATGTGCCGATCGAACCCTTCCCAAGTCTTGATCGCGTCGTAAATGCGAACGAAAGAGCACTCTATTACATTCGTGATGAAGCTGGTGGTGGTACATACTACCAGTACAACGGAAGCGACTTTGTTGAAGCGGACGAAGCGAAAGTAAGTCAGGTAATGGATGACAAAGCGTACATCTATAATCCGATTGTAGACTCCTTCAGATTCCTGAACCCACGCAATGTTTACTTCGGTGTACGCTTTACATTCTAGCGTAACGCACCACATTCTTTGATCGGAACCAAGTGCACATGGGACCGGCGATCTAAGCCGGTCCCATCCACTACCACACTGCACACTTCCGAATCGCTTTTTATTCAAATTTCCGATATATCATGAAAAAGACCACCAGCTATCGGTGTATCCCATCCGTACGCTTTGCGTTGCTTGTTGGATTGATACTGGCATATTTTACTCCTACATCGGCTTTTGCTCAGTTTGAGATCAAGTGGATGTCTATAGGTGAAATGCACAAGTATTATACAGAGGCAGGGAGCCACAACGAAGATTACCAGGGACACAACATTCATTACCCTGGCATCAGAAATGAGCACGGAAACGTGCGTGGATACGCGCTTTGGGTTGCGGCGACTGATTTTACTGATGAAGCCGGCACAAACTGGCCCGTTAAAATTGCGCACGTAGGTCCGCGTATTACAGGCCTCGGCGAAGTGTTTCCCGAAGAGTTTACCATGATTAGCCGTTTTGAACCCCCTATTGTTGAAGTGGAAGGATTTGAAACGTTTAATCGCCCTGTTGTAAACGAAGAAGTAGATCCGACGATGCCTTTTGACCGGACCATCTACTCGAGAACGGCCAGTGTCGTTGGTATTACCCAGGAGCGCTTTGCCAGCCAGTTTAGTCAGGAGCATCATGATAATTATCACATTATCGAGTTTGTGTTTACCAATACAGGCAACACCGATGATGATGATGCCATCGAAATAGCTGACCAGACATTAAACGGTGTGTACTTCTACTTCCAGAATCGCTATGCACCAAACCGCAGCGCTGGCTGGGTTCAGAATAATGCCCAGGGTTGGGGTAAATGGACGATGAATGACACGGTTGGTGATGGTCATGAAGACTATGATGTTGACTTCCGTGCACAGTTC